>WFVQ01000040.1 GCA_015491585.1 Deltaproteobacteria bacterium | reverse complement strand
GCCAGCCGGTTGGTCCGGACGACCTCAAGCCCATCTTCCCGGATGCGCTCATAGCCCAGGAGATGAGCAGCGAGCCGTGGATAGAGATCCCCGGTCCAGTTAGGGAGATCTACAAGCTCTGGAGGCCGAGTCCTCTCATAAGGGCCAGGAACCTGGAGAAGGCCCTGGGCACTCCGGCGAGAATTTACTACAAGAACGAGGGGGTGAGCCCCCCGGGCAGCCACAAGCCCAACACGGCGGTGGCCCAGGCCTACTACAACAAGCAGGCCGGGGTGAGCAGGCTGGCCACCGAGACGGGAGCTGGGCAGTGGGGTTCGGCGCTCTCATTTGCGTGCAAGCTCTTCGATATCAAGTGCACGGTCTACATGGTCAAGGTGAGCTACCACCAGAAGCCATATCGGCGCGTCCTCATGCACATATGGGACGGCGAGGTCTTCGCCTCGCCCACGGACAAGACCCAGGCGGGCAGGGCGATACTTGAGAAGAATCCGGACTCCAAGGGGAGCCTCGGCATCGCCATCTCCGAGGCGGTGGAGGATGCGGCGACCCACGAGGACACCAACTACGCCCTGGGAAGCGTGCTCAACCATGTCTTGCTCCACCAGACCGTAATCGGCCTGGAGACCAAGAAGCAGCTCGACCTGGTGGACGACAAGGCCGACGTAGTGATCGGCTGCGTTGGAGGCGGCTCCAACTTCGCCGGTATGGCCATACCGTTCGTCAAGGACAAGATCGACGGCAAGAGCGAGGTTGAGATCATAGGCATAGAGCCGAAGAGCTGCCCTACACTTACCAAGGGTATCTACCAGTACGACTTCGGCGATACTGCTGGCATGACCCCGCTCCTGTTGATGCACACCCTGGGACACACCTTCGAACCCCCTGGCATCCACGCCGGCGGGCTCAGGTACCACGGCGATGCCCCTATCCTCTGCAACCTGGTCCACTCAGGGATCATAAAGGCCAGGGCCTACACCCAGAATCCGGTCTTCGAGGCAGCGGTCCTGTTCGCCAGGACCGAGGGCGTGATCCCTGCGCCCGAGACCTCCCATGCCATCAAGGGGGTGATAGACGAGGCCCTGAAGTGCAAGGAGACAGGCGAGGAGAAGTGCATAGTCTGCTGTTTCAGCGGTCACGGCCACTTCGACCTCGCCGCCTACGACGACTACCTCGAAGGGCGCTTGGAGGACTACGAGTATCCCGAGGAGATGATAAAGGAGGCCCTCAAGGACCTGCCCAAGTTCCCCACAGGCATTTGACGCCTGCCCATGCCCGTCTTCAGGCTCGGCGAAGAGCTCTCGTTTCCTGCCCCTGAGCTGGCCAGGGAAGACGGGCTCCTGGCCGTGGGGGGAGACCTCTCCCCCCAACGGCTGCTCGTGGCTTACGCCCTTGGCATATTCCCTTGGTACAATCCAGGCGATCCCATCTTGTGGTGGTCGCCGGACCCCCGCTTCGTCCTTTTCCCTCATGAGCTCCATGTGCCAAGACGCCTGCGCCGTTTCATGCGCCGTTCCCCTTTTCATATCACCCTGGATCACGCCTTCGGCGAGGTAATAGAGATGTGTTCAAGAGTGCGGGTGGAGAGGGGCGAGGGAACCTGGCTGGTGCCGGAGATGATAGAGGCTTACAAGACGCTTCACGGACTTGGGCTCGCCCACAGCGTAGAGACCTGGCTGGAAGGAAGGCTGGTTGGCGGACTGTACGGCGTGGCACTTGGGAGGGTGTTCTACGGCGAGTCCATGTTCATGGTGGAGCCAGAGGCCTCGAAGTGCGCCTTCGTGGAGCTGGTGAAGCGGCTCGAAGAGTGGGAGTTCGGCCTCATAGACTGCCAGCTCCATACGCACCACCTGGAGCGGTTTGGAGCTCGCCATATATCCAGGGCCTCGTTCCTGCCGATGCTGTCGAGGCTCATCAGGGAGCCTTCCGCAGCGCCCCGGAGCTGGAAGATGGTGCTGCGCCGCGGAAGCGGCCCTCCGAATTGAGCATTTGCCTCATGCGGGCATAGGTGCCACCGGCTTCGGAATAGAGCCCTACGAGCCCATACTCTTCGCCTTCGACCTGCTGAAAGTGGCGGAGGAACCATCCGAGGAGCTGGTTGTCGTAACCCTCGATCCAGATCCCGGCCGCGGGCGGCCTTCCTGGAGGCACAAGCCACACCCTGGAGCCCGCCACCCCGGCGGCGCCATCCAGGAGCAGCAGCCTCAGCTCGAGGCCGCCATAGCCGTCTGTGATAGCGAATAGCCTGAAGATATAGCCGTTGCAGTCGCGGTATCTTGGAGCCACCACCACCGGCAGCCCATGTGGCCTGGGCAGCAGCGAGAGCGGCGGGCCAGGCGCACCCCATCCTTGGTCTGAACGGATAAACAAGCACCCTTCGAGGCGTACCGACGAGACCTGCCTGCCGTCTTTCCGTAAGACGATCTCGCAGGATCCCGCGAGCTCCGGTCCAGCCTCCTCGGGGTTGGCACACCAGGCCGCTCCCTCGGTCACTTCGGCATCCCTTCCAGGCAGGAGTTCCACGGTGTACACGGCGTCATTCCACTGGAACTGCGCCCTGGCCACCGGAGGAGGGGGCTGCATTGATTCGCTCGCCTGAGCCAGGCTGACTGCAGGGTGGAACGGCGACAGCCCCGCGAGCAGGACGGCGCCCCACAGCACGAGAGGCGTAAGGGCACCTGTCATGCGTGGCATGGGGCCTCAATCCGAGAGGTAGTATTCAACTGTGGATACGACCCTCACTTTCTTGATGTGGGGGTTGTTCTTGTCCCTTGGAGTGATGGTGAACTGCCCCTGCCTGGCCCGCTTGATCTTGCCGAGCCTGCTGTGGGAATCGGCCGCGAACTTCTCTGCCACTTCCCTGGCCTTTTTGGTGGCCTCTTCTATCATCTCAGGTTTGATCTCGTTGAGCTTGGTGAAGAGGTATTCGGTCCTGCTGTCGTAATCGTTTCCGGCGAAGGCGATGCCCTTTTTGCCCAGCTCCGACAGGGAGCCCATGATGCGCCGCACCAGCTCCACGTTCCTGGAATAGACCGTGACCGTCTGGGCCGCCACATACCTGAATTGGGCCTTCGAGTTTGAGCCGTATTCCTGTGCTAACTTGTCGGTGATGACCGGGGTCGAGAAGGTGATGTTGCCTTGTTTGACCCCTTTTGCCACTAAAAACGCTTTGATTTCACGGCCTTGAGACTCCAGGGAGTTGTATAGCCCGGTAAGGTCGTTGCTGGCCACGGTGAACTTTATGGGCCAGATCACTACATCGGCGGGCACCTCCCGTTCAGAGAGGCCCTTAGCCACCACCGTGCGCTCATACTCTTTGAACTTCAGAGCAGCCGACTGAAGCAGATAGCCCAGGGCCACCAAGCCCGCACATACGAACAGGCCAGCCACGGCGGAATTCCATTTGTCTGTGTTGCTCATTGGTTTTACCTCGATGCCGCGCAATATTCTGGCAAGCGGCGTTATTTTCAAAGCAGCGAGAAGGAGCGGAGCACCTCCGCCAGTTTGGGATCGTGCCTGGCGAGCTTCCTGAGCGCCTCTATGAGACGGTTCAGCTTGTCGGTGTCTTGTTGGATCTTCTTCACCTTGTCCTCAAATGGACGCGTCATGGTCCGCCTGTCCCATATGGCGAATCCAATGGTGACCGCGCCTATCGCGGCGAACGCCCCAACTATGGCCATCATGAGGTTTATGATCATCTCGAACTTTTTGTTTACTTCATCGAACCGTTTATCGACCTGTTCGAAGCGCTTGTCTATCTCGCGATGCATCATCTCGAACCGTTTGTCCATCTCGCGGTGCATCATTTCGAACTTCTTGTCTACATAGTAGATGATGAACTGTGTATCCTTCGAGAGTCCGGTGGGAAGCGGGATCTTCTGGAGTCCAGCGGCTTCTCCACGGCCATTTTCATCTCCAGCGATGGCAGCGGAGGAGAAGAGGACGATGGCAAATAGCATTGAAATCGTTGGTTTTGCTGCAACCATAGCTCTCTCCATATTTTGGCCTTCGTGCTGCCTGGGCCTAGCGGACTGTATTGATCTTTTTCAAAATTATCATCGTTTTCCGGGGAGTCAACAGAAGAAGCCCAGAGCCCGCTGGCCCTTTATTCTGCAAATCCCTTTTTTGACTTTTGTTTCTGGCGGGGCTGAGAGGGATTTTTAGGCGTGGTTGGGTTCAGTTTGCGTTGTTTGTAGTCGTTGTATCGTTATTGTGTTTGTTGTTGAGTTTTGTTGTAGAATTCAGTGTAATTTTCTCGTTTTGTTTGAAATCGATCCAGGCCCGTCCCTGCTTGCAAAAAGGCGAGGGGATAGTAGGTTTTGCTGTGCAATACGTCTTAGAGGAGCGATAGAGTCCGTGTTCAACTCCCTGGCCAGCCATTTGAACCATGTGATGGCCTACTTCGCCGCCCGCAAGCAGGAGCAGGGCGGATTTTCCCAAGCCCCCTCACTTCCGGCCACGGTGGAGGATACCTACTATGCCTTGCGTTCGCTGGCGTTGCTGAGGGCGGCTGGCCTGCCTGTGGAAGAGCGGCTGTTCAAGGGGCACCGGAGGTTCCTGGCTGCGCGGCTGAGAGAGGCGGCCTTAGGCGAGAGGATGCTTTATCAGGCCGCCTGGTGCTCCAGTTTTCTGGGGCTGAATGGCTTAGTGGACGAGGCCCTTGCCAGGGCGAGGAGGGCGGCTTGCTCCAGGGATCTCCATGCGCTGTTCTACAGGAGGAGGATGGAGAAGCTCGCGGGAACGCGCCTGCCTGGAGGTAGGGAACCGGAGAATGCCTGGACGAAGGGGGTGCGGGAGGTCCGCATGTACCTCTCACTGAAGGGGGCCGGGCCGTCTAATCCATTGAAGGAGGAGTGGCGGGGCTGGCTGCTCTCGTGCCAGAACGGAGACGGCGGCTTCGGGTTCATGCCCGGCACCACTTCCTATATGGAAAACTGTTATCATGCCATGCGGGCAATGGCCAGGCTGGGCATGAGGCCCCTGGACTGCCGCGGGCTGCGCGGTTTCGTGACAGCGGCCAAGAGCGGCAGGGGCGGTTTCGGGCGTGGGCATACCGGGGTGCCGCTGCCTTCGTCCACATGGCATGCACTTGCCTGCCTCTGGTTCCTGGACAGGGATTGCTCATGGTAGTCTCTTTCCATCCATCGGTGCCAGGGGACCGCTTCTTCTGGGCGCGCGGCAGGGTCACGGAAGAGGTGGCGGCAGTGCTCCGCTCCGCTGCCGCGGTCATCCTTCCCCCAACCGTCTCCCGAGAGCTGTACTGGCTGTGCAGAGGTCTCTGCCCCAACGTCTTCCCCAACTACGACGCGAGGTTCAGGGGTGAGGGGAAGGTGGGAGACACGTTCCTCTTCTGGGCCCTGAGCGTTCCCCATCCCAAAACCGTGGTCTGTCCCAGGGTGGAGTCGCTGGTGGGCGACCACCCGGAGATGGGCTCCACACCCGGAGTCCCTCCCTTTCCGTTCGTCATAAAAGGCTCGGCCGGAGGAGAGGGCAGCCAGGCATGGCTGGTGAGGTCTGAGGAGGACCTGGAGGAGGTGTTGGGGCTCTTGAAGGGGTTGGAGCGCCGGGGGCAGTATGGCTTCGTTGTCCAGGAGTTCATCGAGGGCTTAGACCGCGACCTGCGGGTGGTGGTCGTGGGGGAACACATGGAGGCGTACTGGAGGTGCGGCAGCGGCTTTCACAACAACCTGGCCAGGGGCGGGGAGCTGGACCGCTGCTCCGACACCCATCTCATGGAACTTGGAATGGATGCCGTCCGCGGTGTCTGCCGCCGCACCGGCATAAACCTGGCCGCCTTCGACGTCGCTTTCCGTCCTGGCGGCCAGGAGCCGCTGCTCATGGAGATAAACTACACCTTCGGCCTCAAGGGGATAGGAGCCGACAGGTTCGTTGAGCTGCTGAACAGAGAGGTGGAGCGGTGGCTCAGCCGTTGCGCTTGTCCCCCTTGAGATAGGCGTTCAGGGTGACGGCGGCGTTCTTCAGGGCGCACAGCTCCCCGCACATGGAACAGCCCTTGTGCGAGAGCGACTTGCGTGACTCGAGGATGGCGCGGGCGTCTTCCGGGAAGAGCATGTTCTTGAACTGCTCGTTCCAGCGGAAGTCCCGGCGGTCCTTGCTTATCTGCTTGTCCATGACGTCGGCCCGCCCCTTCAGCTTCACCACGTCGCCTATGTGGGCCGCGAGCCTTGCGACCTTGACCCCTATGGCCACATCCTCCTCGTTGGGCAGGGCCAGGTGCTCTGCCGGAGTTATGTAGCAGATGAGGTCGGCGCCGTACATGGCGGAATGGGCGGCGCCTATGGCGGCGGTGACATGGTCCCAGGCTGCGCCGCAGTCGCAGGGCAGGGGGCCAAGCATGTAGTAGGGCGCGTCGTTGGACATCTTCTTCTGCAGGATGATGTTGGCCTCGATCTCGTCCAGAGGGACGTGGCCCGGCCCTTCCACCATGGACTGGCATCCCCTCTCCCTGGCTATCTCGGCCAGCTCGCAGTTGAGTATCAGTTCCGCCATCTGCGCCCTGTCGAGGGAGTCGTGGATGGCGCCTGCCCTTATGCCGTTGCCCAGGCTCAACACGGTGTCGTACTTCTTGAGGATGTCGCACACCCTGTCGAACTGTTCGTAGAGGGGGTTCTCCCGGTTGTTCTCCATCATCCACTGGATCATCAAGGTCCCGCCCTTGGAGCAGAGGCCGCCATACCGGTATCCCTGCCTCTTCATCCTATCTATGGTGAAGAGGTTGATCCCGCAGTGGATGGCCATGAACGCGATGCCGTCCTCACACTGTTTCTCGATGAGGTCGAACAGGGCCTCCGGGTCCAGCTTGGAGGGGCTTCCGTGCTTCTGTATGGCCTCGCAGAAGGCCTGGTAGAGCGGCACGTTGCCCACTGGAATGGAGACCTCGCGCAGCACCGCCCTCCTGATCTCGTCCATGTCGCCTGCGGCCGAGAGCTCCATCAGGGTGTCCGCCCCGTGCTCCTCGGCTATCCTCGCCTTCCGCCTCTCGTGGTCCACGTCGCAGATGTCGCTGGAGGTGCCGATGGAGGCGTTTATCTTGGTGGAGAGCCCTTTGCCTATTCCCGCCACCCGCTTCTCGTTGAAGCGGCCCTTTATGATGACGATCTGGCCCTGGGCCACGCGCTCCCTGATCAGTTCGGGATCGAGCCCCTCCTGGGCTGCAACGGCCTCCATTTCAGGTGTGATGATGCCCTCCGTGGCCTTGGTCAACTGGGTGCTCATTGACAGCTACTCTCCTTTTCAGGGTTAGTGGGTTGCCTATGCAAGAGGTGCTCATTACACTGGCCCCATGACTATAAATGATGGTTCGCAAAAAGGGAATAGAGTGCCGGTGGCCCTGTCTGTAGCCGGTTCCGATCCCAGCGGCGGCGCTGGAATACAGCAGGACCTGAAGGTCTTTCAGGCCATAGGGGTGTGGGGGTGCGCAGCGGTGGCCGGGCTCACCGTGCAGGACGGGCTCGAGGTGGAGGCAGTGGAGCCGGTGGCCCCTAAGCTCGTGGCGCGCCAGGTGGAGGCGCTTTTGCCGCGGGTGCGGCCCAGGGCTGTGAAGACTGGCATGTTGTGCACGGCGGGGGTGGTGGATGCCGTTGCCGAAGTGCTAGCAGGTCACCGCGTGGAGAACTTGGTGGTCGATCCGGTGTTGCGTTCCACCTCAGGTGCCGAACTCCTTTCGCCTGAGGGCTTGGATGCCTTGGTGTCCAGGCTGTTGCCGCTGGCCGTGCTGGTGACCCCTAACCTGCCCGAGGCCGTGCTCCTGTCCGGCGTGGATATATGCGGCGAAGAGGATATGGCCGAAGCGGCAAGGCTGATCCGTGAACGCTCTGGGTGCGCCGTGCTGGTGAAGGGCGGTCACGGCCAAGGCGGTGAGGTGATGGACCTCCTGCTTGACGAGGAGGGCATGTTCCGTTTCGTCCACCGGCGGATATCCCTTGGCGGTGACGTGCATGGGACCGGCTGCGCCTTTTCTGCGGCGACCGCCGCGTTCCTGGCCAAGGGCTGCAGGCTCAGGGATGCGGTGGAGAGCGCGGTGAAGTTCATGGATACGGCCCTGGCGGCCTCGTTCCGGCCAGGGAGCGGGGCAGGGGTGGTCAACTCGCTGGCCTGGCAGGAG
>WFVQ01000039.1 GCA_015491585.1 Deltaproteobacteria bacterium | reverse complement strand
CCACCGACTCCCGTTCCGTCCAGGAGGGACAGCTCTTCGTGGCCCTGCGCGGTGAGCGGTTCGATGGCCACGACTACGTGGCCGCGGCCGTGAAGACTGGGGCTGCGGCTGTCATGGTCGAGAAGGGGTGGCTCGCACAGGCCGGAAGCGGCTCCCTGGGCATACCGCTGATAGCCGTGCACGACACCCTGACAGCCCTGGGAGATATGGCCTCGTGGTACCGCAAGAGGCTGGATCCAGTAATTGTCGCCGTGACCGGCTCATGCGGAAAGACTACGACCAAGGAGATGGCAGCGGCCATAATAGCCCAGGATGTCCCTGTGCTGAAGACGTTCGGGAACCATAACAACCTCGTTGGAGTTCCCCTCACCTTGTTGAAACTCTCCCCACTGGAGCAGGTGGCCGTGGTGGAGATGGGCACCAACCGTCCAGGAGAGATAGGGCGGCTCTCCAAGATGGCCGCCCCTGACGTGGCCCTGATCACCAACATACAGCCGGCCCACCTCGAAGGCCTCGGGGGCCTGGACCAGGTTGCTGCCGAGAAGAACGCGATCTGGCAAGGTCTCTCTTCAGATGGCACCTGTGTGGTGAATCTCGACGATCCGTTGATCTCAGCCCCGTGGGGCGCTGGAAAGACGGTCACATTCTCCGTGAAAAGGAAGGATGCGGATGTGGCCTGCATGGGTTTCAAGCCCACTCCCAGCGGAACAGAGATTGAGATGCTCTACAAGGGGGAGCGGCTCCAGGTATGCTTGAGCCTGGTGGGCAGGAGCTCGGTCCAGAACGCCCTGGCCGCTGCAGCGGCTGCGCTGGCGGTTGGAAGCAGTGGCGGCGCCGTGGCAGACGGCCTCGCGGCGGTCCGGCCCGTGACGGGCAGGCTCTGCCCAATACCACTCCCATCGCTCTGGCTCCTCGACGACTCGTACAATGCGAATCCTGCCTCCATGCGCGAAGGCCTGGAGACCTTGACCGCTTGGGGAAGACATGAAAAGAAGGTGGCGGTGCTGGGAGAGATGAAGGAACTGGGTGGCGAATCCCATGATCTCCATGCTGACCTGGGTAAATCAGCGGCTTCTCTCCTCCACCTCCTCATAACCGTGGGCCAAGAAGCCGAGGCAGCGGCCAAGGCAGCGATCGAGGCAGGCATGGAGAGGCACAACGTGGTGCACTTCAGCGAAACCCATGAGCTGCTGGACTGGCTCTCGGATCCAGAAAACCTGTCGCGGCTTCGGGACGCAGACGTACTCATAAAGGGCTCAAGGGCGGTTGGCCTGGAGGCTGTCAGGGATCTTCTCGTGAATCAGGAGGGACGTTAGTGCTTTATCATCTCCTCTATCCCCTCAAGGAGTATTTTCTCCTCTTCAACGTCTTCAAGTACATCACGTTCCGTACCATCTATGCCGCTGTCACCGCAGGCGGCCTGACTTTCTTCCTTGGACCCTGGTTCATAAGGAAGATGCGCCAGCTCCAGATGGGGCAAGTGATAAGGGACGATGGACCGGAACGCCACCTGGAGAAGGCGGGCACCCCCAGCATGGGGGGCATTCTCATCGTGGGTTCGATAGCGGTCTCCACCCTGCTGTGGGCCGATCTGGCCAATCTGTACATCTGGACGTCCCTGTTCATACTTCTGGCTTTTGCCGCAATCGGCCTCTACGACGATCTTGCCAAGATACGAAAGGGCAACTCCCGCGGCCTGCCAGGCAAATGGAAGCTCTTCTGGCAGTCCCTCGCAGTGGCAGCGGCCCTTGCCATGCTCTTCTGGAAGAGCCCCTACGACCCCACCCTGAATCTCCCCTTCTTCAAGAATATCCATCCAGACCTGGGCACCCTCTACATCCTGTTCGCTGTCCTGGTGGTAGTGGGTTCGTCCAATGCCGTGAACCTCACCGACGGCCTCGACGGGCTCGCCATCGGGCCGTTCATAATCGCCGCCAGCGTCTATGTCCTCTTCAGCTATCTGACCGGCCACAAGGGACTGGCCTCATACCTCCAGATACCCTATATTCCAGGCGCCGGAGAGATCGCCGTGTTCTGCGGTGCAATGGTGGGGGCGGGCCTGGGCTTCCTCTGGTACAATGCCCATCCCGCCGAGATCTTCATGGGTGACGTGGGCTCCCTCTCTCTCGGCGGGGCCCTGGGTATCGTGGCGGTCATCACAAAGCAGGAGATACTCCTGGCCCTGGTGGGCGGTGTGTTCGTGGCGGAGGCGCTTTCGGTGATGCTTCAGGTCGGCTATTTCAAGGCCACCGGCGGGAAACGTATCTTCAGGATGGCGCCCCTGCACCACCACTTCGAGCTCAAGGACATACCTGAGCCCAAGGTGATAGTGCGTTTCTGGATCGTGTCCGTGCTCCTCGGCCTCCTGGCCGTGAGCACCCTCAAACTGAGATAGGAAGGAGGAAACCTTGCCCGCGGGATCGGATGCGCTGAAGCTGCCGTGGAAAAAGGTCTTCGTGGCCGGAGCAGGCCTGTCCGGCCGAGCAGCCGCGTCGTGGGCACGGAATATGGGCGCGGAGCATGTGGTCCTCAGCGACACCGTCCCCCTCTCCCAGTGGGATGAAGAGATAGTGGAGACATGCAAAAGGGAGGGGATAACGATTGATCACGGCGGCCACGACCTCTCTATGGTAGAGGCCGCGGACCTGCTGGTCCCAAGCCCTGGCATACCGACAGACTCGCCGCTCTTCCAGGCTGCCAGGCGGGGCGGTACCGAGGTCATGGGTGAGCTGGCACTGGGTGTGGCATTCTGGACCGGACCGGTGGTGGGGATAACCGGAACCAATGGCAAGACCACCACCACAAAGCTCATATCCCATCTTCTGGAGACCGGGGGGATACCCCACGTGACCGGCGGAAACTGCGCTCCACCCCTCCTCGCCTTGATGAAGCACAATGGGCCGGACACGGTCGCAGTAGTCGAGGTAAGCAGCTTCCAGCTGGACACCTTTCCAGGCAGCGCTTCGGCACTCAAGGGGAAGAAGCATTGGCCGCGGTTCGATGTCGCCCTACTTCTAAACCTGGCCTATGACCACCTCGACCGATATCCATCCATAGATGCCTATGGAGAGAGCAAGGCCGCTATGCTCCGCTTCCAGGACCGCTCCTGCTGGGCCGTGCTTCCCCACAGCGACAGGGGGCTGGATTTCTGGAATGGAGCAGGAGAGGCCGGACGCCTCTATTTCGAGAGCCTCACCTCCTTGGCGCCAGAAGGTGCTAAAGGGCCGGTTCGCCGCGAGACACCGGGCGCCTGGTTCATGGACCAGGACACCCTGGAGCTGGTGTGGCACCAAGGCACCAGGGAGCGTTACGAACTGGACGGCTGGCCCCTGCTGGGCCTCCACAACCGGTCCAATCTGGCCGCAGCCATATTGTGCGCAAGGCTGGCTGGCGCCAGGCAGGAGGCCGTACAGGAAGGCATCAGGAGCTTCAAGGGCCTGTCACACCGCATGGAGATCGTGGCTGTGAACGGCGGAATACGCTTCATAGACGACTCCAAGGCCACTAATGTGGCGGCAACACTCGCTGCCTTGGAAACCTTGCCCCCGCCGGTATTCGCAATACTTGGAGGCCGCGGCAAGGGAGAGGTCTACGACCGGCTCGCCCATGCCGCGGCCCGGGGGCTTCTACATGGCGCCGTGCTCATTGGGGAGGAGGCGGAGCCACTCAGAAGGGTTCTGGCCGGCCGCGTGGAGTGCCGGAGGGCAAGGGGTGGAGACGGAGACGCCACCATGCGGGAGGCTGTTTCGCTGGCGCTATCCCTGGCAAAGGGACGGGGAACCATTCTCCTGTCGCCGGCCTGCGCCAGCTTCGACCTCTACAAGGATTACCGTGAACGGGGGGAGGCGTTCAGGAGGGCGGTGGAGGCAGTTTGTGGATAGGGCGCTCAGGATGACTATAGCGGGCGGCGGGACCGGCGGTCACGTCTTTCCCGGCATCGCCATAGCAGAGGCGGTGGCGGAACGGACTCCGTGTGTGATCCAGTGGATTGGCACTGGAAGGCCGGTGGAAAAAGAGGCTCTCATGGACAGGGAGTGGGAGTACAAGGTGTTAGAGGTCAGGCCCCTGAGCGGAACCTCCTTCTCCCAGCTCACCGCATCCTTTCTCCACCTCCCCTTTCCTCTGGCAAGGGCCACCGGCATGCTGCGGCGCTTCGGTCCCGACGTAGTGGTGGGCCTGGGTGGATATGTCTCCGGGCCGGTGGTCATGGCGGCCTGGCTCACTGGAAGGCCCGCTGTGCTACATGAGCAGAATCTGGTGCCAGGACTGGCCAACCGCATGGCCGCCAGGTTCGCCAAAAGGATCTGCGTCAGCTTCGAAGAGACAGTTGCCCACTTTCCTCCTGGCAAGACCGTGGTCACCGGGAATCCGGTCAGGCCGTCGCTGTTGTCCGGGGGGCTGGACCGCCCATCAGGAACCGCCAAGCGCATCCTGGTCATGGGAGGCAGCCAGGGAGCAAGAGGCATCAACACTCTGGTAAGTTCGGCCCTAGTGCTGGTGGCCCAATCGGGCATGGAGATAGAGGTGTTGCACCAGAGCGGACGAGCGGATATAGATGAAGTCAAGGAGAAGTATGATTCCACCCCGATCAAGGCAACGGTCGTCCCATTCATCACCGACATGGCCCATGCCTACAACTGGGCAGACCTCGTGGTCTGCCGCGCCGGAGCCAGTACCATCGCCGAGCTCACCGTCCTTGGCAAACCCTCTGTTCTCATACCCTTCCCGGCGGCTGCAGGGGACCATCAGGACAAGAACGCCCGGGTCCTCGAATCCCGGGGCGCGGCTCTCGTGTGCCGGGAGGAGGAGACAGGGGCCGTGAGATTCGCCTCACTGCTCCAGGAATTGCTGTCTGATCCTGACAGGCTGGCCCGCATGAGGCAAAATGCTAAGAAAATGGGGATTGCCGGAGCAGCGTCGAAGATCGCGGGGATAATTCTCGAAACCGTGAAAAAGGAGCGGAGATAATGTACAAACAGCAGCGGATCCACTTCATAGGGATCGGTGGTATAGGGATGAGCGGGATCGCCCGGGTGCTCTTAGAGCTTGGATATGAAGTCAGCGGCTCGGACATGAAGGACTCTTACATGACCAGGATGCTCGCATCCAATGGGGCCAGGATCTCCATCGGGCACGACGCCTCCAATATAGAGGGGGCCGACGTAGTGGTAGTCTCCTCCGCGGTTCCGCCGGAGAACCCCGAACTGAAGGCGGCCGGCGAGGCGGGAATACCCGTGATTCCAAGGGCCGAGATGCTGGGCGAACTCATGAGGCTGAAGAAGTTCTCGGTGGCAGTGGCCGGTGCCCACGGCAAGACCAGCACCACCTCGATGATATCCGCCATGATGCGTGGGGCCGGGATGGATCCCACCGTGATCATCGGCGGAAAGGTCAACGGGCTGGGAAGCAACGCCTGCTGGGGAAGCGGAGATTTCCTGGTAGCCGAGGCAGACGAGAGTGACGGCAGCTTCTTGCAGCTCTGTCCCACCATCACGGTGATAACCAACATCGATCTGGAACACCTGGACTTCTATCCCGATCTCGACTCCATATGTGGAAAGTTCCGCCTCTTTGCCACAAAGGTCCCGTTCTACGGCGCGGTAGTGGCGTGCGGTGACGATCCGTTGGTCAGAGAGGTGGTATCAGGACTGAAGAAACGGGTGATAACATACGGCACGGGGGACGACGTGGATCTCCAGGCCAGGGATATAAATCTCGACGGACTCTCAATGGAATACACTGCATGGTGGCGTGGAGAGAGGCTCGGCAGCGTACGCCTCCAGGTCCCAGGCATCCACCATGTCCAGAACTCCCTGGCTGCCGTGGCACTGGGGCTGGAGCTGGGGCTCTCCTTTCCGGACGTGGCCGAGGGCCTTGCCCAGTACAGAGGCGTCCAGAGGCGCTTCGAGATCAAGGGCGAGTCTGGAGGCATAACGGTCGTAGACGACTACGCCCACCATCCAACGGAGATCAGGGCCACGCTGATGACCGCCAGGGCGTGCTGGCCTGAGAGGAGGATGGTGGTCCTCTTCGAGCCCCACCGCTACACCAGGACCAAAGCGCTCATGAACGAGTTTCCGCCCGCCTTCTCCGAGGCCGACGAGGTGTGGATCACCGAGATATATCCGGCGAGCGAGCCCCCCATACCAGGCGTCACGGGCAAGGCACTGGCCGAGACCATACGCGAGGGTATCGGAGGCCGGGTCGAATACAGGCCATCTTGCAGCGTGATGGGAGACGAGATCATCGCGCGGCTCCGGCCGGGCGACGTGGTCTTGACCCTGGGCGCTGGCTCTATAGGCTCGCTCTCCCAGGCTATACTGGACAGGCTGATGGAAAGGGAGAGGGTAGCTGCAGGATAGGAGATGAAGGGAATAGCTCAACAGATGCGCGAAATCGCCGGGCTGGAGGTTAAGGAGCATGAGCCCCTGGCCCCCTGCACCAGCCTGAGAGTGGGAGGCCGCGCCCGCCTGTTCCTGGCTCCCAGGGACGTCCATTCTGCCAGGTCGGCCGTCGAGAAACTGGTCAAAATGGGAGTTGACTTTTGTGTCTTAGGCAATGGCACCAATCTCCTCGTGAGCGACCGAGGAACCGGCGTAGTCCTCTCCCTGGCGAGACTCGGCGGTATAAAGGTGGAAAGGGATGAGGGCGGCTGCGTACTGGTGTCGGCCGGGGCTGGCGTTTCACTTAGGCGCCTGCTGGTCTGGTGCTGCCGGAAGGGCCTCTCTGGACTCGAAGGGCTGGCAGGGATTCCCGCGAGTATAGGAGGGGCGGTTTTTATGAACGCAGGCGCCAACGGGACCTCCATCGCGGACACCCTCCATTCGCTCGATGTGATTGAGGGGGGAACGGTGACCCGCCTGCCTGCCCACTTGGTGCCCTTTTCTTACAGGGACAGCGGGCTCCACGGCAAGGTGGTGGTCAAGGCGCTCTTCAGGCTCAGGAAGGCGGATCCCAGTGAAACCAGACAGCGGATCAGGGAGGTTATGGAGCGGAGGCTTGCCACCCAGCCCCTGGGCAAGCCCTCTGCCGGATGTGCTTTCAAGAATCCTCCTGGAGACTCGGCAGGAAGGCTCATCGACGCCGTCGGCCTGAAGGGTGCAAGGGTCGGAGGGGCGATGGTGTCTCCCAAACACGCCAATTTTATAGTTAACGAAGGGGGAGCCACGGCAGCGGACATCCTGGCCCTCATGGACAGGATAAAGAGGGAAGTCGTCCGTGCCACGGGCACCCAGTTACAGCCCGAGATAACCGTGTGGGGATAAGTGGATGAAGGTAAGACAATCTTCCAAGGTGCTGGCCAAGGGCGCAAAAGGGGCCAGAAGAGGCAAAGCCCGGGTCAGACGGCTGTCGGCTTTAGCTGGGAGGATGATCGGCCTGGCGGTGGTCCTGGCCTTGGTGGCAGGCGGCGCCTACGGCGGATGGCGGCTTCTATCGTCGTCCGACTATCTCTCCGTGAAGGAGATCAAGGTGACCGGCACCTCCCGCCTCTCTGAGAAAGAGGTGGTGGAGAGCCTGGGAATCCCTCCAGGTGCAAACCTCCTGTCCTTAGACCTGGACGAGTTGGAACGGCGTCTAGTCACCAATCCCTGGGTGCGGGGGGCTATAGTCAAGCGTAAGTGGCCAGGGACCCTTTCCGTCCACCTGAAGGAACACCGTCCAGTGGCCGTTGCCAAGTTGGACGGCTCCTACCTGGTGGACAGCGAGGGGACACTGTTCACGAAGGTCGGGGAAGGGGAGAAGTGGCGCCTGCCGGTCATAACCGGCCTCCCCTCGTCCACGAAGGTCGAAGGCAGGCTGCCAGACGACGCCATGAAGGTGGTCAGGCTCCTGAAGCTCTCCTCCAAGAGGCCATCCACCCTGGGAACCGGGAACATCAGGGAGATAAAAGTGGTGGATGGAAAGGGATTTTTGGTCTACATTGACTCAATGGAACTCCGCTTCGGCCCGGATGACATCGAGCACCAATTCTCCAGGGCAGAGAAGGTTCTGTACCACATCTACCGCTCTGGTCTCAAGGGCAAGGTGGCGAAGGTGGATCTCGCCTACGGCGAAGACATGGCCTGGGCCAAGCTGAAGGGGGGCAAGAGGGTCCAGTAGCGGGCCGCCGCTGAAACCGCAGGTTGGAAGGGATGAAGGTCTGATATGGCGGACAACTCTTGTGACATCGTGGTCGGCCTGGACATCGGCACAACCAAGATCTGCGCTGTGGTGGGCGAGATCCAGGAGGACGGCATAGAGATCGTCGGCATCGGAAGCCATGCCTCTGTGGGGCTCCGCAAGGGTGTCGTCGTCAACATCGAGAGCACTGTCAACTCCATCAAGAAGGCGGTGGAGGAGGCGGAGCTCATGGCGGGCTGCGAGATCACCCAGGCCTTCGTGGGCATCGCCGGAAGCCACATCAAGGGATTCAACAGTCATGGGGTGATCGCCATCAAGGGGGAGGAGGTCTGCCAGGAAGACATAGACCGGGTCATAGACGCTGCCAGGGCCGTGGCCATTCCCCTGGACAGGGAGGTCATCCACATCCTTCCCCAGGAGTACAGGGTGGACGACCAGCCCGGCATCCTGGATCCGGTGGGCATGACCGGCGTGAGGCTCGAGGCCAAGGTACACATCGTGACCGGTGCGGTGACCGCGGCTCAAAACCTAATAAAGTGCGCCAACAGGGCCGGTCTCGACGTGGCCGACATCGTCCTGCAGCCCCTGGCATCGGCCGAGGCGGTCCTCACGCAGGAGGAGAAGGACCTGGGAGTGGCCCTGGTCGATTTCGGAGGCGGGACCACGGACCTGGCCATATTCTGCGACGGCACAATCAAGCACACCTCGGTGCTCGGCCTTGGAGGCAACAACTCCACCAACGACATCGCAGTTGGGCTGCGGACGCCCATGCACGCGGCAGAAGAGATCAAGATAAAGTACGGGACCTGCCTCAGCTCGATGGTGGGCCGCGACGAGAAGATAGAGGTGCCCAGCGTCGGTGGCAGAAAGCCCAGGCTGCTGTCGCGCCAGATCTTGGCCGAGATCCTGGAGCCCAGGATAGAGGAGATCCTCACACTAATAGACCAGGAGATCCAGCGCACCGGCCTCAAGAGCCTGCTCGCGTCCGGAGTAGTACTCACCGGCGGTTCGTCCCTGATGCCCGGCATCGCTGAGATGGCGGACCAAATCTTCCAGCTCCCGTGCCGCGTGGGCTATCCCAGGAACATCTCCGGCCTCGTGGACGTGGTCAACAGCCCGCGCTACGCTACGGCGGTGGGGCTGGTGCTGTACGGCTGCGAGTCCAAGCCCAAGAAAAAATTCAGGATAAGGGACAGAAACATATTCAACAGGGTGACCAGTAGGATGAGGTCCTGGTTCAAGATATGACGGGGGAGGAAGGCATGCCTTTTGAATTTATAGAGCCCGATCTGTCGGCGAAGATCAAAGTAATTGGCGTAGGTGGTGGCGGAGGCAATGCCATAAACAACATGATCAGCTCCGAGATCCAGGGAGTGGAGTTCATCGCGGCCAACACCGACGCCCAAGCGCTGGAGAGGTCCAAGGCAGGCCTCAAGGTCCAGCTCGGCAAGAACCTCACCAAAGGGCTGGGCGCTGGCGCGCGGCCGGACATCGGCCGGGAGGCCGCCGAGGAGAGCGCAGACGAGATAAGGAGCGCCCTCGACGGCAGCGACATGATATTCATAACCGCCGGCATGGGAGGGGGGACCGGAACAGGAGCCGCGCCGGTGATCGCAGAGATCGGGAAAGAGCTGGGGGCCCTTACCGTCGCCGTTGTCACCCGTCCTTTCGCCTTCGAGGGGAACAGGAGGATGAAACAGGCCGAAGAGGGGATAGAACAGCTCAAGAAGGTGGTTGACACCATAATCACCATCCCCAACGACCGGCTCCGTTCACTGGCCCAGCCCAACACGCCCATCATGGAGATGTTTAGGAAGGCCGACGAGGTCCTTTATTTTGCGGTTAGAGGCATATCAGACCTCATCGTGGTCCAAGGATACGTCAACGTGGACTTCGCAGACGTGCGCACGGTCATGTCCGAAATGGGGATGGCCCTTATGGGCACCGGAGTGGGCAGGGGCGACCGGCGCGCCCTGGAGGCCGTCCAGATGGCTATCGCCAATCCGCTCCTCGAAGACGTATCAATCAGCGGTGCCAAGGGCATCCTTATGAACATCACCGCCAGCTCCAGCACACTGACTATGGAGGAGGTGGACCAGGCCGCATCGCTCATCCACAGCGAGGCCCACGAGGACGCCAACATCATCTTCGGCACCGTGTTCGACGAGGGCCTGGACGACGAGATCAGGGTGACCGTCATAGCCACCGGCATAGGAATGGAATCCACCCCTCATCAGCCCAAGGAGGAAGTGGTCACCCCCATAGAGATCGCCAGGAGGAAGAAGGCGGAAGAGCCCGAACCAGCCCAGGCGGAGGAGAAACAGACGGTCCTGCCCAAGAAGATCAAGGGGCCGGTTACCCACATCCAGAACACAACCGGCTTCGACGACCTGGACGAAGAGATGCTTGAGATCCCCACCTTCCTGAGGAAGAAGGCGGACTGACCACTCTCTCCCCCTCGCCGTAAGGGCCCTTGGCTGCGAGGGAGGCAGATCCAATCTCTAATCAAGGAGCTCGGCTCTCCATGAAGCTGGAGCAGCTTACCACATGGCTCAAGCTGGCGTTCCTGGCAGCGATCTTTGCAATCGCCGCCTGGCACTTCCACTATGACTGGAAGGCCCTCTACCTCTACTGGAGATCCGCAGACTACGCCCATACCGAGGGCCGGATCAAGAGCGTGGAGATAGAAAAGAGCATCTTCGCGTCGAAAGGAGCCCGCTTCTCGTACAGGATCGTGCACATAGACTATTCCTACTCCGTGAACGGCACCAGGTACTCTGGCAATGTACTGGGCACGTTCTCACCCCTGCTCCACCTGCGCGACGCCCTGGACTATGCGAAAAAATACCGGCCCGGCCAGGAAGTAACCGTCCTCTATGACCCGGACGACCCATCGGACTCCCTGTTGGAACGGCGCCTCACCACCGGCACCGTGATATCGGTGGCCATCTCCCTGTTCATCATGGCCGTGTTAGGAGGAGGTTTCCTGTTCCTGTACAGGATAGGTATATTCGATTGTTAACCATGAAAGAAACACCGAAGTACAAGGATATATGTTTTGAAAACACGTTTAGTTGACTTTGCACCCTTGACGACGCACCTTTTTTTAAAAAATATACGGCAAAAGCAGGAGCTGTAGATATGAATACCAAATTAGCTCTAAGAGACGCACCTTTAGACAGAGAACTTTTTATCAATGATTCTATATGGTTATTGCCAAAAGTTGAACGGACAGAAATGATAGGTTTTGTTTGCACAACTATAACGACCATCCATTATCTCATTACAAAAGCCCTTGGAGCTGATGCTGCCTTACGCCACATATCTTCTCTTTTTTCTCTCTTTGTCATAGCTCCTGCGAATCGCCTTGTCATTGAAGGCGCGTTGAAATCAAAATTCAATGACTTCGAAGATGCGATGCTTCATGAAGCAGCTTTGCATGCTGGAGCC
>WFVQ01000038.1 GCA_015491585.1 Deltaproteobacteria bacterium | reverse complement strand
TCTCCAGCCGGGTGGAGAAGAAGGGCAGGTTCGACAAGGTTGTGGCCGAGATGGGCGTGGATGCCGTCAAGGCCGAGCTTGGCCTGTGAGGAGGTGAGGCGTGGAGCGGTTGAAGGCGGTAATTGGCAGGAGAATATCCCTGGACTGCATCAAGGACCGGAAGGCGCTGGCCGACTTCGGAATAGAGTGCTCCTACCTGCCAGATCCTCCTGACATCTTCGACGAGTTCGAGTTCAGGATGGAGTGGACAGGTGGCCGGGTCTCATTCCTCGTGGCGGTGGAACAGGACCGGGTCCAGCGCCTACTGTTCGGCCAGGTGGACGAAGACGATCCCGATCTCTTCCGGCCCTTGCCCGAGGAGACCCTGTCGCATTTCATCTCCGAGAAGGGTGATGAGCTGTGCGCATTCTTCGACCACATATGCCCCGCCACTTAGCCGTGGTTCGGGGCCGGAACCCCGGGCCAGAGGCCATTTTGAATGTTGACACCGTGGTCAAATCTTGGTATCAAAGCAACGCAAAACTACGGTTCCTTATATGGAATGCAACAGGCGCGTAGCTCAGTGGGAGAGCGCTACCTTGACGCGGTAGAAGTCGGCGGTTCAATCCCGCCCGCGCCTACCAGATTTTGAAAAATCCTTGAAATGCTCTGCCCAGCCGGGCAAGGTTTCATGAGTAGGGGGTAGGGTCCGGGTGGCCGGGCCGCACAAAATTTGTCGCTTGGTCCTTGGTCATATTCAGCAGCAACCGGGAAGCTCTTGACTCCAAGGGCAAGCGGCAGTTCATGCCCGTCAGTGGCAAGGGCATAGATAAAAAGGCATCCGGGGCCGTTGGCCGGGTGCCTTTTTACGTGGAATCGAAAAAATGGTCCAAGTAAGATTGCCGAACAGCGAAATTTTGGAAGTAGAGGAAGGAACAACCGTCAAGGACCTCCTCCCCCGGCTCTTCAGCAAGAAGAAGGCGAAAAAGGCCCTGCTGGCCCGGATCGATGGAGAGCTGAAGGACCTTTCCCATCCCATACAGGCTCCATGCAGCCTGGAGATCCTGTTCGAAGGAGATGAAGAGGCCCTCGAAACCCTCCGCCACAGCGCGTCTCACCTGCTGGCACAGGCAGTACAGGAGCTCTATCCAGGCACCAAACTGGCCATAGGCCCGGCCATAGATAACGGCTTCTACTACGATCTGGACATACCCCAGAAGGTCTCAGAGGAAGATCTGCCCAAGATAGAGGAGAAGATGCAGAAGCTGGCTGACGCCTCCATGCCCCTGGAGCGGGTGGAGATGGATATGGCGGAGGCCAAGCGCTTCTTTCAGGAGAAAGGGGAATCCTACAAGGTGGAGCTGCTCGAGGACCTGGAGAGAGAAGGAGCGCAGGGAGTATCCCTCTACAGGCAGGGCGAGTTCTGGGACCTCTGCCGCGGCCCCCACGTTCCGGCCACCAATGCGGTCAAGGTCTTCAAGCTAACGAGCCTGGCCGGAGCCTACTGGAAAGGTGACGCCAGCCGCCCAATGCTGACCAGGATCTACGGCACCGCCTTCTTCTCCAAGAAGGAGCTAAAGGAACACCTCGCCCGCATCGAGGAGGCCAAGAAGCGGGACCACAGGAGGCTGGGCAAGGAGCTGGACCTGTTCTCCATACAGGATGCCACGGGCCCGGGCCTGATCCTATGGCATCCCAGAGGCGGCCTCATAAGGAAGTGCATAGAGGACTTCTGGAGAGACGAGCACCTCAAGAGGGGGTACGATATCCTTTTCACCCCACATATCGCCAGGCTGGACCTTTGGAAGACCAGTGGGCACCTGGACTTCTACTCGGAGAACATGTACTCACCAATGGAGATCGACGATGTTCTCTACCAGTTGAAGCCCATGAATTGCCCCTTCCACATAGCCGTCTACAACTCCTCCCTGAGGAGCTACAGGGAGCTGCCCCTCAGGTGGTGCGAGCTCGGGACCGTCTACCGCTACGAGATGACGGGCACCCTGCACGGCTTGATGAGGGTCAGGGGTTTTACCCAGGACGACGCACATGTCTTCTGCAGGCCGGATCAACTGCAGAGCGAGATCTCCTCGATCCTGGACATGACCCTGTACATGCTGAGGGTGTTTGGATTCGACCGTTATGATGTCTATCTCTCCACTCGGCCCGACAAGTTCGTGGGCTCTGAGAAGAACTGGGAACGCGCCACCTCTGCCCTGGAAAGCGCTTTGCAGGCCCAGGGCCTGGAATACGAGATAGATCCCGGAGAGGGGGTGTTCTACGGCCCCAAGATAGACATAAAGATAAGGGACAGCCTGGACCGCTCCTGGCAGTGCTCCACCATACAGGTGGACTTCAACCTGCCTGAACGGTTCGAAGTTAAGTACATAGGCGAAGACGGCCAGCCGCACACCCCGATCATGGTCCACAGGGCGCTGCTTGGCTCCATCGAACGGTTTTTCGGCGTGCTCATCGAGCACTACGGAGGGGCTTTCCCGGTGTGGCTGGCGCCGGTGCAGGCGCTGGTTCTGACGGTTACGGACCGCCACGCGCAATGGGCCGGCGAGGTGGTCTCTATCCTGCGGCAGAGGGGCTTCCGCGTGGAAGCGGACCTGCGCAACGAGAAACTGGGCAAGAAGATCCGCGAGGCCCAGCTCCAAAAGATTCCGTATATGCTGGTGGTAGGTGACAGGGAGGTCGAAGAGCAGACCGTGGCCCCGAGGAGCAGGACGGGAGAGACCCTGGAGAGTTGCGGAGTCGAAGAGTTTGCCACCCGTCTCCAGGAGGAGCTGGAGGCACCTTTCAAGGCGGCGCTCAACACGAAATAGAGAAGGAGGTGTGTCATCGGCAAGGAACAACAGATCAACGTCAATCGTCAGATCAGGGCGAGCGAAGTAAGGCTGATCGACGAAAACGGACAGCAGGTTGGAGTGGTCCCCCTGCAGGAGGCGCTGGCCAGGGCAGAAGATGTTGGCCTGGACCTGGTGGAGGTTGCGCCGCAGGCCAAGCCTCCGGTCTGCAAGCTCATGGACTACGGCAAATACCGTTACGAGATGAGCAAGAAGGCCCAGAGCGCCAGGAAGAAGCAGACCTTCATCCAGGTCAAAGAGATCAAGATGCGCCCGCGGACCGATGTCCATGATCTAGAAGTGAAGAAGAAGAAGATCCGGAAATTCCTGGAAGATGGCAACAAGGTCAAGGTGACCGTGCGGTTCCGCGGCAGGGAGATAGTCCACTCGGACCAAGGGTTGGAGATGCTCAAGCGGGTGGCCGAGGAGATGTCGGACATCAGCAACATCGAGCACATGCCAACCAGCGAAGGGCGCACCATGCACATGGTGCTGGCCCCTAAAAAGGAGTGACGCGCGAGGGATTGACCAGGGGAGAGAGACGGGTTATTCTCCGCTTTTGCGTCAACCAGTGGCGACATCGAGGGCACATCGGCCCGGCGGGCCGGTGCCGGGTGCTGTGACCGTCAAATACGTCGTGAGGTGAACATCGATGCCAAAGATAAAGACCAACCGCTCCGCGGCAAAGCGGTTCAAGAAGACAGCCACCGGCAAGATCGTCTACAATCGTGCTGGCAAGAGCCACCTTCTCACCAAGAAGGACCGCAAGAGGAAGAGGAATCTCAGGAAGAAGGCCGTCCTTTCCTCAGCAAACGAAAAGAGCATACGCAAACTGCTCCCGTAGCCCCGGGAAGCGGTGATTTGTGGACGGCAAGCCGCGGAGAGAGAATTCCAGAAACATTGAGGGAGAAGAGTCATGCCCAGGGTAAAAAGAGGTTTCAAGGCCAGGAGGCGCAGGAAGAAGATTCTCAAGATGGCCAAGGGGTACTGGGGAGCCCGCCACCGTTGCTACAAGCAGGCCAAGGAGACGGTGGAGAAGGGTCTCTGCTATGCCTACCGTGACAGAAAGGCCAAGAAGCGCGCCTACCGCCGTCTCTGGATCATCAGGATAAATGCTGCCTGCAGGATGAACGACATCTCATACAGCAGGTTCATCAACGGACTAAAAAAGGCCGGAGTGGAGACCAACAGGAAGATGTTGGCCGACATAGCTTTCACGGATCCGGCAGCATTCAAGGCCCTAGTTGACATAGCCCGCACCGCCTGATGGGAATGCTGGACAGCCTGGAAGAGATACGCTCCAGGGCCCTGAACGAGATCAAGGAGGCGTCCAGCCAGGAAGCACTGGATGAGATAAAGGTCAGGCTCGTAGGCCGGAAGGGCGTACTGACCGAGATACTCAAGTCCATCGGCAAGCTGCCGCCAGAGGAGCGCCCTCTGGTGGGCAAGCGGGCCAACGAGATCAAGAAGGAGATCCAGGAGCTCATCGCCGACAAGGGTCGCGAAATGGCGGAGGGCTCCGCCCTGGCCAGGATCAGTGGCCTCGATCCCACACTGCCAGGCAGGAAATCCCATGAAGGTGTCCTCCATCCCATCACGCAGGTCATGGATCAGGTCTGCTCCATCTTCCAGTCCATGGGCTTCCGTATAGCCCAGGGGCCGGAGATCGAACTCGACTTCTACAACTTCGAGGCCCTGAACATCCCCGCGGACCATCCAGCGCGGGACATGCAGGACACCTTCTACATAGACGAAAAACGGCTGCTCAGGACCCACACCTCGCCCATCCAGATCCGGGCCATGCAAGCCCTCTCCCCTCCCCTCAGGATAATCGCTCCTGGCAAGGTCTACCGCTGCGACTCCGATGTCACCCATACCCCCATGTTCCACCAAGTGGAGGGTCTAATGGTAGATGAAGAGGTGACGTTCTCGGATCTGAAGGGCATCTTGACCGTATTCATCCAGGAGATATTCGGCCAGGGGACCGGCGTTCGGTTCAGGCCGAGCTTCTTCCCGTTTACCGAACCCAGCGCAGAGGTGGACATACAGTGTGTCATATGCGGAGGGGGTGGTTGCAGGGTCTGTTCCC
>WFVQ01000037.1 GCA_015491585.1 Deltaproteobacteria bacterium | reverse complement strand
TTCCAGGCGGGCAGCCTCGGCCTGGACATCGGAGAGTTTCACTGCCGACTCCAGGGTGCTGAGAGTAGTGCGGACCACTTCCCGGACCCTCTCGGGATCGTACTCCCTTCCCTCCAGGGCCTCTTGAAGAGCGGCTCTCTCTCCCTCCAGCCTGGCGTGGATCCATGCGTTGAATTGCAAAAGTTTTTCCAGACCTTCGGTCTGCAAGAGGATCTCCTCCAGCCCCTTCATCTTCTGGATACATTCATCCAGCACCGCGAGGTGCACTCGCACTGTCTGGACAAGGACCGCGGAACGCTCGTCATCAGATCCCATCTGCACGGTGGGTGTGGCGGATTCTTCAACCTGGGCTCCGGCCCTCTCATCCGCCTCTTCCTCGAGCTCCACCACCTCCTCTTCACCGGAGTCCAGGACAAGGTGACCTGCCAGCTCCTCCAGCACGGAATCCAGTTGCGACAACAGACCGTCATCACCATCGCGAACCATGCCGAGGATCATCTCTATGGCCCTGGCAAGCAGTCTGGGAACAGCAGGATGGAGTTTTTCCGGGGCAGACGAGAGGACCTCCATCCCCCATTCCAATATCTCATCCAGTCTCTCGCCCCGGCCGTCAGCGACAGACACAAGCCCTGGCCTGATATCTTGGACCGCCTCGCGCAACTCCCCTATGGTCTCCTGGTTCACCTCCCATTCAAGGGCCAAGACCGCCTCGTAAAGATGGTTGAATTTCTGCTCCAGTTCCTGCCAGGAGGGAGCCGCCTGCGCCTCTTCCTCGACAGACTCCTCTTCCGGTGCAACCGCCGCCTCCTCCTCGATCTCGAGCTCCAGGTCCTCCAGCCCCAGGTCCAAGGAGATCGCCTCTGCCTCCTCTTCGCCGTGCTCAGCCTCTCCGGCCTGGAGTGGCGTCTCCTCTGCGGCAACACCCGAACCGGACTCCTCTCCTTCTGCCTGCCCCTCCTCCAATACCTCCTCAAGCCCAAGATCCCACTCCTCCGCCAGTGAAGACGAATCCACGGCGGCTTGCTCCGGTTCTACCTCCCGCACCTCGTTTGTAACAGGATCGATCTCTATGGCCTTGGTAGGGCTGAAAAGGTCATCTATGGCCTCTTCAACCTCTTTGGTGAAACCATTGGGATCCACTTGCTTGCCGTTGGAATCCATCACACCCTCTCCCTGGAAATGGTACTGTTTAAGCGGCTACTTTTTTGCAAGGTACTTCCTAGCCACGTGCTTGACCGTCTGCTTGCTTATCTCCTTCAAGGTGTCGAACACTCCTTGCCCCTTGGTAGCGGAAGCCGGGAACGACTTCACGCCCAACTCCCGATTCAAGTCGGACTCAAGTTCCTCGATGGTGAGAATGGGAATGGAGGTCTGCACCAGATCACGCTTGTTGTACTGAAGCACCAGGGGGACGTCCTTGATTGACAAGTTATATTCCATCAAGTTGCGCTTCAGGTCCTCCAGGCTCTCGATATTCCTCTGTCGGCGCACCTTCAGGGAGTCAGCAACGAACACCAATCCATCCACGCCTTTTAGAACGAGCTTCCTGGTGGCCTCGTATATGGCCTGGCCAGGCACGGTGTATAGCTGGATCCTGATATCGAACCCTCCCACCTTTCCGATGTTCAAAGGCAGGAGATCAAAGAACAAGGTACGATCCCCCTTGGTCTCGATGGTCAACATCTTGCCCCGGGCCGCATTACCCATGGCATTGTAGATGTAGATGAGATTAGTGGTCTTTCCGCACCTGCCGGGACCGTAGTAAACGATCTTGCAATGTATCTCTTTCTTTGAGAGGTCTATTAACGCCATGACACTTACTCGAATGCCTTCAGTATCTCTTCCACGAGCTGACCTATCCTCAACCGCACCACTCCCAGTGAGATATTATCACCGAAAATCGTAATGAGAATCAAGTGCTCCCCAACCCTTGTGAAGTGGATGCTGTCCTTGCGCCCCTTGTGAAAGAGAAGGGTGAAGTCTTCCTCTCCTATCAATTTGGCTATCTGGGACGTGGCTCCGAAGTTGGCTGCGGCCAAAGCGGCAAGGGACGTGTAATCGAACTGCGACTGGGGAGTTCCACAGTTGGTTATTATGTTCCCCGCATCATCGATCAAGAGCACCGTATGAACACCTATGCTGATCAAGATATCATCGATCAGCTCCCTGATCTTTCCCAAGAGTTCGGCACTGACTACGATGTCTGACATGGCCCTGTTTACCCTCACTCCCTTTTTTCTCCCGAAGATACCGGGTTATTCGCACCTGAAACAACAAAAGACAACATGAAAACCGCGATAAGGACACGCTCTAAATATTATCGTCCCATTTTAAAAAAATATTTAGGGGAAAAAGCCCGCGATCTCAAGTAACATTTGCCTTGCGCCGATAACAGGAGAAGGTGTAAATTGATATAGTTTAACCGGATAGTCCTCCCAAAGTTTTAGATATACCTTGCACGTTATCATGAGCGAATTAGTAGCAAAGCGACTGGAAAACATCGAAGACCTTCCCACCATCCCCAACACTCTCCAGCGGGTACTCACGTCTATTGACGAAGTTACCACCTCTGCCCAGAGCATGGAAGAGATTATCAGGGAAGACCCTGTTCTTACGGCCAAAATACTCAAGATAGCCAACTCGCCCTACTACGGCTTGGCTACAGAGGTGAGCAGCATTGCCAGGGCGGTAGTGATTCTCGGCTTCGACGAGGTGAAGAATCTGGTCATCGGCCTCTCCCTGACCGGCGCGTTCTCTGGCGGCATTCACTTCCCTGGCATGGATGGCACCAGCGTATGGATCCACTCCTTCGCGGTTGCACAGGCATCGAAGCTGGTTGGGGAGATCATGGAGACCCTTGATCCGGACGAGTTGTTCACCGCCGGCCTCCTCCATGACATAGGCAGGGTCCTAATGTGCCTTTATTTTCCAGAGGAGCTAAACGAGATTATCGCCCTCCAAGACGAAGGGGGGCTTTCACTGAATGAGGCTGAAAAGAACTTTGGGCTGCCTCACACAGAGGTCGGAGCCTACCTGGCCAAGAAGTGGAACCTAAGCGACATGCTCCTAAATGTGATCCGCTACCACCACCATCCACAAGGGGCCGGCCACTACGAGACCGAGGCCGCCGCCGTCTTCTTGGCGGACGAACTCTGCCACGCCTTGAAAATCGGCTTTCACCATGACGACCAAAAGAAGATACTGGTCCCGAAGTGCTTAAATTTCGGGGCCGATACCGTTAAACTGTTGGCCAAGAAGCTCAAGGAACAGAGGGATGCCATAGAAGAGAGCTGGCGGGATGTATTGACATCCTGATAAGGCCTGTTAGGGGGTGGTACTATGGAACAGGGGGGAGACAAGAAGATCAAGGCCCTGGTGGTGGACGATACCGCCTTCATGAGGAAGGCGCTTGTGGAGATCCTGAGCAAGGACCCGGATATGGAGGTCGTGGGGGTAGCAAAACACGGAGAAGAGGCCCTCGCGGCCCTGGGAACCTTGGAACCGGACGTTATCACCCTGGACGTGGACATGCCGGTCATGGACGGAATAACCACCATAAAGCACATCATGGTGAAGAGCCCAAAGCCCATCGTAATGGTGAGTGGCTTGGCCAGCCAGGGTAAGGTGACCTTGGAGGCCCTGCGCCTGGGCGCCGTGGATTTCTTTCCAAAGCCCTCGGGCACCATCTCCCTGGACATCCACGAAGAGGCCGAGGAGCTAACCCGCGCCATCAAGCTGGCGTCTATGATAGACCCCCACATAATCAAGAGGGTGCGGTTCCCCAAGTTCGAGGGAGTGAAAAGGCATGCCGAGAGCCCTCCGGCAGGGCTGGTCATAATAGGGGCGCATCGCGGCACCAGCGCCTGCCTCATCCGCTTGCTGGCCAACATCAATCCATCTCTTCCCATAGCGATAGTGATCGCCCACGACATATCGCCGAAGGTCCTGCAATCCTATTCCAAAGAGCTGGACAAGCTGGTTCCCTGGCGGATAATTCCCAATCCCGACAAGGAAAACTTGTCGGCTGGCACGTGCGTGGTGACCAGCTACGAGCACTCCTGGCAGATCAAAAGGAAGAAAAACGGGGAAGTGCTCATGAAGTCCAAGAAGAGTGGAAACCTGGACTCCATGTTCAGGCAGGCGGCTTCCCAGATGTCCGACAATGTCATAGGTGTTCTCCTGGGCGGAACCAGCGAAGAGGGCATCAAGGGCCTCAAGGACATAAAGGAAAAGGGGTGCGGGGCCTATGTCTTGTCACCCAATCTATGTCTCTATACCGAGAGCGCCCTCAAGGCCTTAGAGGCCGAAGCAGCCGAGGCCCTCACTTCTGAGCAGGAGCTGTGGACGAAGATAAACGGCTTTGGCCGCTGTCTAGCGTTGCGTGAAGCAAAGGAACAAGCGGTGGAATAACTCTCACCACACGAGACAATGGAGAAGGAGGCACTATCTGTGAACGGCCAGGATCAGAGGCTAAAGGTCTTCATCGTGGACGACTCTCCGCTCATGTGCAGGGCCATGAAGCAGATCCTCGATGAGGATCCCGAGATCGAAGTGGTGGGCAGGGCGCTCAACGGCCAGGAGGCGATCAAGCGTCTGGGTGAGACCAAATGCGATGTATGCACCCTGGATGTCCACATGCCGGGCATGAACGGACTAAGCGTGTTGAAGCGCATCATGGTGCGCAACCCCATTCCTACTGTCATGGTGAGCGCATTCACGGCGGATGGGTCCAGGGTGACCTTCGAGGCGCTCAGATACGGTGCCGTGGACTTCTTCCAGAAGCCGTCCAGGAACGAGGGGGAGAACATACAGGAGCAGGGCGAGCTGCTGAGGGCCAAGATAAAACGGGCGGCCAGAGTAAAGGTGCAGGCCGCACGCTACCTGCGCCTCAAGGTGGTGGAGGAGACCAGATCTTCCCAGGACGAGGAGCCCTCTGGGGTCGCGATCATAGCCGCATCCACCGGAGGCTATGCCAGCATCCTCTCGCTGCTTCCGGCCATGCCTCCTCCAAAGATCCCGGTGGTAGTCTCCTTGGGGACCCCTTCCAAATTCCTCAAGGCGTTTGTGGACTACATCAGACCCTTTCTCTCCTTCCCCGTGCACCTGTTAGAGGACGGCCAGCTGCTCCTGCCTGGGGCAGCCTACTTCGTGAGCAATGAAGATGCCTCATCTATGGATACCAAGGACGGAAGGACGGTCCTCCGGATCAGTAAGAGGGTGATACCGGTACAGGACGAGTTGCATGGCGGATTAGACTCCCACGGGCCCGACAAGGAGAGCGGATTAGATCTGCTCATGTTCTCTGCCAGCGAGCACTTCGGGCCCAAGACCCTCGCGGTCTTCCTTTCGGGTGACCGCCTCGATGGGTTAACTGGCGCCCAGGAAGTGGAGAGAAACGGGGGCATGGTATTGGTCCAGCGGCCGGAGACGTGTCTCTGTCCGGACCAGATAAACTTCGTCACCGAAAAGGTCCAGGCTACCAAGCTATCCATCCCGGAACTGGCGAAGCAGATAGGAGCATGGTCTTAACGTATGCCGCGCACGCTTGATGATGGACAACTGGCCTCGTTTCTAAAGGGGCACAAGGGAGAAGAGCTCATAGGGGTGATGGAAGAAGTAACCCTGCCCGAGCTCGTCCAGCTCGCCTGCCTCGAGGGCAAGGCAAGGGCCATCCGGCTTATAAGAAACGATGCCAGCGGCACCATCTACTGCTCTCAGGGAGAGGTGGTACACGCAGAGGCCGGTGGCAAGACAGGTACGGATGCCTTCTTCGATCTCATGCTCTGGGACGGCGCCATATTCTCCTACTACAAGGACGAGCCGCCTGCCAACTCCATCTCAGCGCCCTGGAATTTTCTCCTCATAGAGGCATCCAGGCTCATCGACGAGAGGAACAAACAGCGAGCCAAGGCCAGGGAGGAGGAGTCGGTAAAGGTGTTGATCGTAGATGACTCGGATCTCACCTGCAAGATTTTGAAAAAGGAGCTCTCCGAGCGGTTCGACATCCAGCAGGTTTATGCCGCATCCAATGGCAAGGAGGCCCTCTCCATGCTGAAACGCCTCAATCCCGACCTGGTGACCCTCGACATGAACATGCCGGTCATGGGAGGCGATATCGCATTCAAACACATCATGATACGCTCTCCTGCCCCCGTGGTGTTGGTGAGCGGAATGGACTCCAAGGCCATGCCCAGGATACTCGAATTCCTCCGGTTGGGGGCCATAGACTTCCTGCCCAAGCCGTCGCCTGCGGACGGCTACGACGCTGTGGTAGAGAGGATCGGCAGATATGCCCGCAGGGCCCGCAGGCTCAAGGTCATGAACGCGCGGCGGGCCAAGAAGTATCCTCCGGCCCGCAGAAAGCTCTCCCTGCGGGGGACACCCGATGGCATCGCCATCTTTGCCGGGGGGCCAGGCGGACTCCTTGAGGTGCTCAAGATCATACCACAGATACCCCCTGCCGAGGGAATAGCCCTCCTTTTCATCTTAGACGTAATGGAGAGGGTTGTTCCCCCCCTGGCGGATGAACTCAACAAGATGTCCACCTACCACGTGGTGCCAGCATCTCAGCAAGAGACCCTGGAGGGAGGAATCTGTATATTGTCCAGCCTTGCCACGCCTGTCGAGCTGTGCAAGGACGAAGAGTGCCTGCGGCTGAGGCCATGCAGTGGGGACAAAGACACCATTTCCGCCGTGGTGGAGAGCGCCGCCGAGCTCTTCGGGGTGAGCTGCGCCATATTCGCCATGAGCGGCGCCTACATACCAGAGTCCTGTCTCGACGTATTAGTCTCAAAAGGCGGGCGCATGCTCATCCAGGACCCCAAGACCTGTATAGACACCGAGGCCATCGAACGGCTCCAGGAATTGGAGATGGAGGATGGAATATTCGAGCCAGAGGCGATATCCGGCCCCATGAATGCCTGGCTGTCCGCGTTCCGGCACGTGCTCGCGCAACAAGGTGAGGAGTTCGAGAACAGACCCACGGCTAATTGAAGTAGAAAAAGGATAGAGGCGCAACATGGCTACCGTACTCATAGTGGATGACTCAAGTTTCATCAGGAAGCAGCTTTCCCAGGCCATAAAAAAGGCGGGGCATCAGGTGGTCGCCACCGCAAAGGACGGTCAGGAGGGATTTGAACGCTACCAGGACACCCGTCCAGACGTGGTGGTCATGGATATAACCATGAGAGGCACCGACGGCCTGTCCGGTGCATCCATGATAAGGGCTTTTGATCCGCAAGCCAAGATAGTCTTCATGACCTTGGTCACTGACCCGGAGGTCAAGGAGCGTGCCACGCAGCTCGGGGCAACGGCCTTCCTCCACAAAAATGACACGGACAAGTTATTGGAGATTCTAACGGAGATTTAAGAGAGGTTGGGTATGGCACAGATAGACAAAGAGATGCTTCAAGACTTCGTAGTGGAGGTCAACGACAACCTCGAGGAACTCGAGCCCAATCTGCTCATCCTGGAGGCAGATCCAGACAACAAGTCCCTGCTGAACGACTGTTTCCGCAACATGCACAGCATAAAAGGCGCGGCAGGATACATGGGTTTCGAGAAGATCTCAACCCTTGCCCACGCTGTCGAAAATCTCTTCGACAGGATGAGAGAGGGCCAGATCAAGGTGTCGCCGGAGATCATGAACGTGATCTTCAACTCCGTGGACAGACTAAGGACCCTCTTGAAGGAAGTGGGCGAAGACGGCCAGGAGCAGAGTGACATCCAAGACCTGGTCCAGCAGGTGGAGGCCCTGCAGGCCGGGGAACAGGAGGCCCAAGAGGAGGCGCCGGCCGACAAGGAGGAGGCGGAAGTTCAGTTGGAATCCGAAGAGGAACCCGAGCCCCTGGACGAGGACCAGGAGCTGTTGGAGATCTTCTCAGAGGAGATCAAGAGCCTCTATAGCCAGCTGGATGAGATATCAAGGGGGGAGTCTCCCTCCAAGGACGCCGTTCTCGACATACTGGGTTCTATGGAGAGAGTGGTCAACTACGTGGGCATAGACGAACTGCTGAAGTCCATCGAGGAAATTAGAAAGCGCGTCGAGGATGGGAGTGGAGATCCAGACCAACTGCGCAAGATCATCTCTGAGATCGGCTCCATATTGGAAAAACACGTCCCAGGCTTCTCCCTTGCAGAGGAGCAGGCTGCCCCGTCTCTGCTCTCCGAAGACGATCAGGAGCTATACTCCATATTCGTCGAGTTCGTGCGCGAGAATGCCGGTCCTCTGACGAAGATACCCTCACATCCCACCGAGGAGTGGCTCCAGGAGTGCGAGGAAGTGGTGAGCAGGCTCAAGGGCTCCGCCCACTACATGGACTATCCAGAGATAGTC
>WFVQ01000036.1 GCA_015491585.1 Deltaproteobacteria bacterium | reverse complement strand
CAGATGTGTATAAGAGACAGCGTCGATACCGACCAGCTCGTAAACGCCCTTGAGACCCTCATAGGGGGCTGGAGTTCGCCGGACTCCGTCCCCCTCCCCTCGGACCTGCCTGAACCCAGGCCCCTTTCCGAGGCCAGGACCCTCAGCATCCAGAAACAGAAGCAGCAGGTCCACATCGTTCTGGGCTTTCCAGGCACCACACTTGACAGCCCAGACCGTTTCGCCCTGGACGTCCTGAACGCCATACTGGCAGGTCAAGGCGGCCGCCTATTCACCCACCTGAGGGATGAAGACAGCCTTGCCTACACCGTCACGGCCCTGAACTCTCCTGGACTGGACTACGGCTCCTTCGCACTCTACATCGCCTGCGCTCCTGAAAAGCGGCGGAAGGCCATCAAGAAAATGTGGGAGGAGATCTACAGCCTCATGAAACGGCGGGTGTCAGACAAGGAGCTGGATAGGGCCAAGAAGTGGCTCACCGGCACCTACACCATCGGGCTCCAGACCAACGGCGCCAAGGCCATGGACATGGGATTGAACGAACTCTACGGGCTGGGTTTCAACTTCGGCAACCGCTATATCCAGGAGATAGCCAAGGTCACGGCCGAGGATGTGATTGCGGCAGCCAACAAGGTCTTCTCCGACGATGCCTACGTACTGGTCCAGATCGGGCCCGAATAGACGAAGGCACGGCCTATGTTGCAAAGGGTAAGCCTTATCACCAAGCCCGGTTCCGGGCTGGCGGACAAGGCAGCCGCGACCCTCGAAAGGCTCCTGTCCAATAAGGGCGTCCAGGTGACAAGGGATGCCATAACCCCTGGCGACCAGGCCGTTATCATTCTCGGAGGCGACGGCACCCTGCTTCATGTGGCGGAACAGGCCTACCTTCAGGGCATCCCCATCCTCGGCATCAATATGGGCGGGCTGGGGTTCCTTACCGAAGTCCATATCGAGGAGTTGGAGCGGGCCGTGAACGACCTCATCGAGGAGTCGTTCCTCCTGGACCGGCGTATGGTGCTCCAAGTGGAGGTGATACCAGCCGGCAAGGGCGAAGGGGCCACCTATTTCGCCCTCAACGAGGCAGTGATAACCAAGTCGCCCCTGAGCCAGATCATCTCCCTCTCCACCTGGGTGAACGGGGCGTTCCTCACCACCTACCGGGGAGACGGGCTCATCATTTCCACGCCCACGGGCTCCACGGCCTACAACCTCTCGGCCGGAGGCCCCTTGATCCATCCCAACATAGAGGCGATGGTCCTGACCCCCATCTGCCCCTTCGCCCTCAGCGCCAGGCCGCTGCTCCTGGACAGTGACATGGAGATAGAGGTTCACATCCCTGACAGCGGGACACCGCCACACCTCAACCAGGAGATAACGGTGGTGATCGACGGTCAGCAACATGAACGGATAGGACCTAAGGACCGCCTTGTAATCAGGAGGGCCCCAGGTCACCTGAAACTGTTCAAGTCGCCTTCACGGGACTATTTCGCCATTCTGAGGGAGAAATTGGGATGGGCTGCCGGGACTGCCGGGAACTGCCCGGCTGGATGATACCGGGAAATTGTGCGCTCCCCGCGGTTGATACCCGGGGAGACGCGACACAGGCCGAGCGGACGAAATTACCCCTCTTCCGTGCTCTCTTCCCCGGAATCCTTGTTCAACGTAGCCATGAGCCGCTCTTTCTCGCGCTCCATAGCCTCCTTTCCTGCCTCGAAGGCGGACTCCAGCAGGGCTTTCTTGTGCTCCACCAGCTCCTTGCTCTTCTCCAGGAGTTCCTCGGCACGCTCTCTCACATCGTCGGCCACCTTCATCGCCTCGGCGCGCACAGCCATTGCCTGCTCCCTGATCTGTTCCCTGGTTTCAGGGCCGGACTTGGGAGTGAGCAACATGGCTAGCCCCGCGCCCACCGCGCTTCCCAGCAAAAAAGCGAGACCGACGCTTCCGGCACTATAGTGTCCTTGTCCGCAACTCATATCAGACCTCCTTCATCTTTTCCTCACCAAGTTTTCCGATACATATTCCAACGAACTCTTCATACCTACGGCCATGCTGGCCACCTGTATGGCCAGGCCCGTCAACCCCGACCTAGCCACCTTGGTCACGGAACGGACTGTGCGGCCAGACTCCTCTACTGCCCTGAACAGCTCCTTGGTCTGGTCGATCCGTTCCAGTATCTCCGCGCTTATCTGCCTGACGTCGCTGGTGATCTCCCTGAAGTCCTCCAGGACAACGGGTATCTCCTTCTCCAGCCGTTCCTCCAGCACCCTTTCCAGCTCGGTATATGCGCCAGCCACCCTGGAAACCTCCTCCACGGCAGGGACCAGCGCCGATGTGAGATCTGCCACCCTTGCATCCACATTGGACAGGAGCTGCTGGGCCTCTTTCTCCACTGCCACGAGACCAGCAACGGCCTGGCGGACATCACCTTCCAGGGATTCCACCACCTCCTTCCCTGTCTGCAAGGTCTCCTCGAGCCCCGAAAGTGTGACGGAAAACCGCCTCAGGAACAGGAGCATCCCCACCACACCAACTACCGCAGCAACTGCAATTACTGAGACTGCAATCTCGACACTGGACATATCCCACCAACTTCTTTCATCCGTCAAAAACCTGGAACCGTGGAGCCCATCCTCCGACCAGAAACCATAAGCATGAAACCGGAGCCTGCAACAAACTATGGCTCCACCACTACCCTGTTGCGCCCTGCCGCCTTAGCGGCCATGAGGGCCTTGTCTGCCCTGGATATGATGGCGTCTGGACCGCCATCCTCCTCCCGCACAGCGGTTACGCCAAAAGAGGCCGTTATGCTGAACTGTACCCCAGGCTCATTCTTCTTCTTTATCACATTGCTCTCCACGGTCTGCCTGATCCTCTCGGCTACGAATCCAGCGGTCTTAAGCTCGGTCTCCCTGAACAGGATGACGAATTCCTCGCCGCCGTACCTGTAAAGGCCGTCGGTCTGCCTGATCTGCGACCGCACCAGCATGACGAACCCCTTTAGCACGTCGTCCCCCACCAAATGCCCGAACCTGTCGTTTATCTCCTTGAAATGGTCCAAGTCGGCCATGACCAGCGCGAAGGGGCGATTGTAGCGTTTGGCCCTCGCCAGCTCCAATTCGATATCGTGTCTTAGGGCGCGGCGGTTCAGAGAACCGGTGAGCGGATCAAGCCTGGTCTGGTTCTTGAGGCTCTGTAGCTGGGCCTCTCTGGAGTGGAGCTTGGCATATGCGTTCTCGAGGCTTGCCCTCATCAGCTCATTGGCGTAAAGGATGGAGGATATTATCCCGCTCACCGCCTCAACCGCTGCTATGCCGTCATCAATCGAGGACGCCTCCTCCAACTGCTTTTGCTCCTCATGCAGCGAGCTGTTGTGTTCCTCAAGCCTCTCGCCGTATTCTCCCAAATCACTTTTGACCTCGGTTATGACAGCAGCCACCTCGTCCGCGATCTTCTCGGGAGAGAACCGCCTTCCGGTCGTGGAGTAGATGAACTCCACGAGGCCGCCCATACCCTCGCGTTCCGCGATATTTATGAACGCCGCCTCGTAAACCGATGGGATTGGCGCCTTACCCTGGGCGATGAGGTTCTTCAGTGCCTTCCGCGCTACGTATGAGATGCTCTCCATTGAGAAATCGGGCTGTCCCTCTACAGAAACCATTTCTCGCCACTCCCCGGAATTTCGTTACTGGGAATGATAGCACAATGCCCTAACTATATCCAATGAAAAACTATGAATTTCAGCCTTGACAGCCATCAAGGCATATCACGCACCAAATGTTTGACATCCAGCCGATACGAATTATTCTTCGAGTCCGGTCCGCTTTTTTCAGCCTATATAATCCTGGAGCCTGCGGAACCTATAACCTTGAAAAGGCACGGCAGATGGATCACCTCTTTCTGGTAGGAGCCGGGGGGTTCCTCGGCGCAGTGGCGAGATACCTGGTCTCAGGCTGGATCTCCCAGCTCTCGCCAGGACGTTTCCCGTGGGGGACATTCGCCGTCAATGTAACCGGCAGCTTCATGCTCGCCTTCCTTGTGACTGTCGTCTTAGAACGGCTTCTTTCTGGAAACAACTGGAGGATGTTTCTGGGCATTGGTTTCCTGGGGGCGTACACGACGTTCTCCACCTTTGCCTGGGAGACCGACAGCCTCGTCCGGCAGGGGTCATGGCTGCTGGCAGCGGCCAACGTGGGCGGCAACGTCGCCGCTGCCCTGGTGGCAGCGCGCATCGGCCTGATCCTGGCCAGGATCCTCTGAAACTGGAGGTGGTTATGACCATTCCCACCGGTCCCGCAGCTCTCCTATCCATCTACATCGACGACGGCGAGAAGCACCACGACAGGCCCCTATACGAGGTGATCATGAACTTGCTCACCGAGAAAGGCATCGCCGGAGCGACGCTATTCAGGGGGGTGAGCGGCTACGGCTCCGACGGCGTTAGACACACCTCCACTATCCTGAGACTGATGGAGAACATGCCGCTCAAGATAGAGGTGGTGGACCAAGAAGAGAAGCTGGCGGCGGTCATCCCTGACCTGGAGAAACTGGTGGACAAGGGCCTGGTTACGCTGACCAGGATAAACGTCGTCATCTCCAGGTTCGAGCCCCACGCCTGATGGTGCCGCGCGCATACGAAGGAAGCCGTGCCAGCGGAGCAGAGAGGCGGAGATGAGACGGGCATATGCGACCCCTCCAGGCCTCTTCCTGATGGCTGGGCTTCCAGGCCCTGAACTCGACGTGGTTACCAGGGAGCTGATTCATGATCTCGGCCTCTGCAACTTCATCATATTCTCCCGCAACTGCACCAAGGGGCCGGCCTCCCTGGAAGCCTTTATCCGCATAATCCGGGAGGAGTGTACAGCAGCCGGCCTGCCGCCGCCAATCATAGCAGTGGACCAGGAGGGAGGGAGGGTGCAGCGGCTAGCCCCTCCTAACTGGCCGCCGCTTCCCTCCAACATGGAGGTGGCCTCCCTGGAGGATCCAGAGGCAGCGGCCAGGGAGCAGGCAAGACAGGCGGCGCAGGCGCTGGCCAGCGTAGGCATCAACCTCAACCTCGCACCGGTGCTCGACCTCCTGGGAAGCACCACCAACCAGGTCCTACGCGAACGGTGCTACGGGTCGGACTACGTCACCGTGGCCCGCCTGGGGGCCGCATACATAGACGCCATCCAGACCGCTGGCATAGGAGCCACGGCCAAGCACTTCCCTGGGATAGGAGGGGTGCGCCATGACCCCCACGAGGTAAGGCCCACGATCACCGCCTCCAGGACGGAGCTGGAGAAGGGGCTGCACCCGTTTCGCAGGGCGGTCTCCTGTGGAGTCGCCGCCCTAATGACCTCCCACGTCGTCCATACCGCCCTGGACCGGAGCCAACCAGCCACCTTTTCGCGGGCCATAGCCCACACCCTGGCCAGGGAGGAGCTGGGGTTCACCGGGCTCATGCTAACCGATGACCTGGAGATGGGAGGCGCCACCGCCGGCGCCCAGCCTTCGGAGGCCGCTGTCCCAGCCTTCGCTGCTGGACACGATCTCCTCCTCATCTGCAAAAGCCAGGATGAGACCGAAAGGGCATCGCGCCTCCTGGGCGCAGAGCTGGAGAGGAGCCACTACCTGCGCGCCAGGGCCGAGGAGAGCCTCGCCAGGCTTGCGGCCTTCCGAGCCCGTTTTCTCACTTGACAGGGGAGGATCACTGCAAAGCCCCTGCCTCCCTCAGCAGGTCGGCGATCTCTTCCGCGAGGACCGCATATCCCCTGGCATTTGGATGGACAGTATCCGACTTCAGCCCCTCTTTGGCAAGGATGTCGGCCAGGACACCGTCCAGGCACGGAATCGAGAAACGCTCCGCCACTTTCCGGTAAAATGGAGCGTCATGCAGGCCGAACGAAAAGAATGGCACGGCTACGATCACCACGTCGGCCCCGCTGGCACGGACAGCCTCCACCATTAGGGCCAAGTTCTCCTCTATGGCGGTGTCTGGACGGCCATGCAGTATGTCGTTTCCTCCATGACACAGTATAACCAGGTCCGGAGAGACATCCTCCAGGACGTTTGGGAGCCTCGCCAGCCCCTCCTGGGTCTCCTCGCCTGGCACGCCGCTGTTGACCACCTCCAGTCCAGAGATCCCGGCCAGGCGCGAAGGGTAGTCCTCTCCAGGCCCGGCCCCTGTGCCATAGGTTATGCTGTCGCCGAAGGCGAGGATCACCGCATCCGGGCCGAGCGGCCTGAGCCCAGGCTGTCTGCGCCCTTGGCAGCCAAACGGGAAAACAAGGGCCAGCGAGAGAGAAATGCAAAGGATTCCAGTCTTCAAGCCGCACCTCCTGGACATCCAATCCTTTTTCAGTTAGGTTTTCGATATTAAAATTTTTATAAGGAGAAGACAATGGACGTTGGAGTCATTCTCGGAGTTGTCGCGGCTGTGGCAGCAGGAATCTTCATAT
>WFVQ01000035.1 GCA_015491585.1 Deltaproteobacteria bacterium | reverse complement strand
GGTCGCGGTTGTGGGCCAGCAGCTCCACACCAGCCTCTGCCATCCGGTCGCCGCCGATGCCAACCAGGCGGATCCCCGGGCAGAGCTCCGCGAGGGCCGAGGCGAGCCCTGCGCCGTGGAGGTCCCCCGACGCCTCGCCGGCGGATATGAATATGGTCGGCCTCTTATCCAAGCCGTTCCAGGCCCCTCTTCTTCAGCCCTTCCTCGATGCAGCGGTTGATCTCCATCGCCAGGGCGAGCGCGGCCCTGCCGGCACCGCCATCCACCCGCACCTCCTCTTCGCCGCGCACCGCCCTGATGAAGGATAGGAGTTCGGCCATGAGGATGTCGCACTGGCCGTGGTCTTTCATCTCCGGCACTATGGCTGCCATCCCGCTCTTTTCAGGGTCCGTGGTCACCATGAGATTCTTCCGCTCGGAGCAGTCGGCGGAGATGTAGGCACCGGCCTGGAAGACCCTTATCCTGCGCATGGCCTGGAGCGATATGCGGCTGGCGGTGAGGTTGGCGTTGCACCCGTCCTCGAAGATGATCCTTGCGTTGGCTATGTCCACCCTGGGCGTGAGCACCGGGACGCCTACGGCCCTTATCTCGGATATGGGTGACCGGACCAGCGAAAGCACTATGTCGAGATCGTGTATCATCAGATCGAGGACCACGTCCACGTCGGTGGCCCTTTCCTTGAATCCGCTCAACCTGTGGGCCTCGATGAAGAGGGGGCTGGTCACGCGCTCGGCGAGGAACTCCACTGCGGGATTGAAACGCTCCAGGTGCCCCACCTGTAGCACCGCCCCTCCTTTCCGGGCTGCCTCCAGGATGGCGTCGGCCTCCTCCACGGTGGCGGCCATAGGCTTTTCCAGCATGCAGTGGATGCCGGCCTCCAGCAGCGGTACCGCCACCTCCTGGTGATACACCGTGGGCACCACCACCGAGGCGGCGTCTATCTCGTCCATCACCTGGCGGAAGTCGGCCGCGGCCCTGCACCCGGTCTCTGCGGCCACTGCCTCGGCCCTGGAGTGGTCCACGTCAACCACCGCGACCAGCTCCACCCCCTCCATTGAGGCGTACTTCTGGGCATGGAACCTGCCCAGGTATCCTACGCCGACCACCGCAACTCTAATCGGAGAGTTCTTTTTCATCTATTCCCACTATCGTTATGCCCTTCTTGTCTGCCAGGGCCACCGCCTCCTCCATGTCGAAAAAGAGGGAGGCTCCTGCCTCCACGGCCAGGACCTCGGCCCCGCTTTCGGTCATGGTCTCCACTGTCTTGAGACCCAGGGAGGGCAAATCGAACCGCGTATCCTGGCCGGGCTTGCAGACTTTTACCACTACAGCGCCGCCTCCGGCAAGGGCAGCGCCGCGCTTGATGGTCTCGTCGGTCCCCTCGATGGCCTCGACAGCCAGAACCGCCTTATCCTTGACCACCACGCACTGACCGATGTCCAGGGCCCCTATCTCCTTGGCCAGCCGCCATCCGAAGCGGATGTCATCCCACTGGGCCTTGGATGGAGACTTCCTGGTGAGGACGCCCCTGGGAGTGACGATCTCTCCCATGTATTCGGTGGCAGAGACCACCCTGAACCCCTCGGCCTCCAGCTCCGAGGCAACGGCCCTCAGGATGGAGTCGTCCAGGCGCGAGCGCATGCGCCTCCATATGGATATGGCCCGGAGATCTGGCCTTACGTCGAAGAATATCCGCTTCTTGGTGATGGTTCCGGCAAAGACGACCTCTTCCACTCCCTGCTTTTTGAAGAAGCCCATGATCTTGCCGAGCTGGCCGAGATAGAACCAGCGGCACACGTCAGCGGCCTCTTCGATGGATGCTTCGGTCTCACCGCGGTGCGCGGCGGCGACGACCCTTCCCCCCTGGCGCCGTACCGCTCCAGCGCACAGGATGGGGAATTGGCCCCCTCCTGCCACCAGCCCAACGGTGGGGCCGGACCTATCTTCTGCCGGGCCAGGCCTGCCGGACATGGCTGCCCCGCGCTACTCCTCTTCTTCTCCCAGGGGAATGCCCCTGGTGGAATCCTTTATGAAGGAGGCGAACTTCATGACCTCCGGTATGTCGGGCCAGAGCGCTTCCACCTCCGCGACTGCATCCTTGAGTATGCCGCTGCGCTGGATGATGATCCTGTAGGCATCCCGAAGGGCGGTGATAACATCCTTGGGAAAGCCGCCGCGCCTGAGCCCGATGAGGTTCAAACCGTAGAGGTGGCCTCTCACGCCCCAGTACTTCACATAAGGGGGGATGTCTTTCTCTATTCCCGACATGCCCCCTATGAACGCGAACTCACCGATCTTGCAGAACTGGTGGACCGCCGACAGCCCTCCAACCACCACGTTGTCTCCAAGGTGTACGTGCCCGCCGAGAGTGGCGCCGTTGGCCATGACCACGTTGTCACCGAGGTGGCAGTCGTGGGCCACGTGGGTGTAGGCCATCAGGAGACAGTTGTCTCCCACTCTGGTGACCCCGCCGCCGTCAGCGGTTCCGCGGTGTATGGTGACATATTCCCTGATCACGTTGCCGTCGCCTATCTCCAGCCTGGTTGGCTCGCCGGAGTACTTGAGGTCCTGGGGGGCGGTCCCGATGGAGGAGAAGTGGAGGATGGTGTTGTTC
>WFVQ01000034.1 GCA_015491585.1 Deltaproteobacteria bacterium | reverse complement strand
TAGCTTCAGCCTCTTCTCGGTCTCCTCGAGCCGTTCGGCGAGCTCCTCCACCTCGGCCTTGGCCAAGGCCGCGATCTCTGGATCGCTGTCCTTCATGAGCTCCCTGTTCTCGCCCAGCTCCTTCTCGATCCTCCTGTATTCGTTGAAGGCGGCGATAACAGGAGAGAGATCTGCATGCTCCTTGGCAACCTGCTGATATCTCTTCTGGTCCTTGACCAGGGCGGGATCGCTGAGCTGCTCCTCGAGCTCGTGAAACCGCTTTTCCAACTCGGCCAGTTTCCCTAACATGCCGCCTCCTGGGCCTTCTCCACCTCCAGGGCCTTCTTCAACGCCTCTATTGCGACCTCTATCTGGTCCTCCGCCGGCTCCTTGGTGGTGAGACGCTGCATCAATATGCCCGGAAACCCGATGAGAGAAGCGAGCTTACCTCCCTTCCTGCCGGCGAACCGGATGAATTCGTAGGATATCCCTGCTATCGGGAACATCAAGACGATCTTGGCCAGGATAGCGGCCGGAACCGAAAACCACTTGGGGCCGTCGAGGGGAAGCAGGGGCAGGACAACGGCAAAAAGGGCTATGCTCACCAATATGACCGCCATGATGAAGGATGTCCCGCATCTGGGATGGATACGGCTGAACCGTGCCGCCTTGGCCGGTTCCAAGGGCTCTCCCTGCTCATAGGCGTGGATGGACTTGTGCTCGGCGCCGTGATACTGGAACAGCCGCCTGATCTCATTCATGGTGCCGATGGCGAGGATGTAGGCGAGGAACAGGGCCACCTTGATGGCGGCGTCGATCACGTGGAACCAAAAGGAGTTCACCCCCCCGCCACCGCCGAAACGGTCCAGCAAGAAGCCGCTGGCCAGATGGGGGACAACCACGAACAGTGCGACAGCGAAGGCAAAGGCCGCGGCCAGGGTGGCCCCCACGGCCCACCCTGAGACAGGCTCCTCCTCTTCGTCCAGGGCCTGGGCAGCCGAGAAGTTGAGCGCCTGTATGCCGTTCACCATGGCTTCGATCATCACCACCGCCCCCCTGAGGAACGGCCGTTTGAGGAGCGGAACCCTCTGGAACAGCGAACGCCAGGGACGCTCCTCGACGACTATGGAGCCGTCGCCACGCCTAACCGCTATGGCCATCGCTCTGGGGCTCCGCATCATCACGCCCTCTATCACCGCCTGACCGCCCACCTGGACACCGGCCAGGACGAGATGGGGCAGGAGGAGCATGCGGCCCAACCGCCGAGCTGCCGGAGCGTCTATTCTCATGGAATGGGTTGAAATGTTATTCCGCCGACTTGTCCGCCGGGCTCTTGCCGTACTTCCTCAGGAACTTCTCCACCCGGCCCTCGCTGTCCACCAGCTTCTGCTTGCCGGTGAAGAATGGATGGCACTGCGAACAGATCTCCACCTTGATCTCGCTCAGGGTGGAACCGACCACGAACTCGTTGCCGCATGCACAGCGAACCGTGGCCTCGTGATACTCCGGATGTATGTTCTCTTTCATGACAGGATCTCCTCCCGATCTGATTTCAAATTGGATTGGAATGGAATCAGTAAAGATACACCCGTCCCGACCGATTGCCAAGCCAGCGGTCACCGGTTCATGGAGGCCAGGAATTCCTCGTTGCTTTCGGTGTCCTTGAGCTTGTCCAGCAGGAACTCCATACTGTCCACGGGATTGAGCGGCGACAGCAGCTTTCTCAGGATCCATACACGGTTGAGCACCTCTGGAGGCTGCAACAGGTCCTCCTTCCTGGTCCCTGAACGGTTGATGTCGATGGCAGGGAAGATACGCTTGTCTGCCAGCTTCCTGTCCAGGTGGATCTCCATGTTGCCGGTGCCTTTGAACTCCTCGAAGATGACCTCGTCCATGCGGCTTCCGGTGTCGATGAGGGCCGTGGCGATGATGGTCAGGCTGCCTCCCTCCTCTATGTTGCGCGCCGCGCCGAAGAACCTCTTGGGCCTGTGCAGTGCGTTGGAATCCACGCCGCCGGAAAGGATCTTGCCACTGGGCGGCACCACGGTGTTGTAGGCCCTTGCCAGACGGGTGATGCTGTCCAAGAGGATGACCACGTCCCGCTTGTGCTCAACCAGGCGCTTCGCCTTCTCGATCACCATCTCGGCCACCTGGATGTGGCGTTGAGCCGGCTCGTCGAAGGTGGAACTGATGACCTCGCCCTTCACCGACCGCTGCATGTCGGTGACCTCCTCTGGTCTCTCGTCTATGAGGAGGACGATCAGGTACACCTCGGGATGATTTATTGAGATGCTGTTGGCTATATTCTGGAGGAGCATGGTCTTGCCGGTCCTGGGCGGGGCCACTATCAGCCCCCTCTGCCCCTTCCCCACCGGTGTGAGCAGGTCCATGATCCTGGCCGAGTAGTTGTCGGGCTCCCGCTCGAGCACGAACCGCTCCATAGGATAGAGAGGGGTCAGATTGTCGAAGGGGACCCTGGAGAACGCGGCGTCAGGCGGATCGAAATTGAGGCTCTCCACCTTGAGCAGGGCGAAGTAACGCTCTCCCTCCTTGGGAGGCCTGATGAGCCCGGAAACAGTGTCTCCGGTCTGCAGGCGGAAGCGCCTTATCTGGGACGGACTGACATAGATGTCGTCGGGCCCTGGGAGGTAGTTGTAGTCTGGACTGCGGAGAAAACCAAACCCCTCCTGGAGGATCTCAAGCACACCTTCTCCGTAAACGGAGCTGTCCTCCGAGGTCCCTGCCTGGAGGATGGAGAAGATGAGCTCCTGCTTACGCATCCCCGAAGGGGAGTCTATGCCTATGGCCTGGGCAATGGCCTGGAGCTCCCTTACGGTCTTCTTCTTGAGCACCGTGAGATTGAGCTCCTCCTGCATCTTTGCTCCGTTCTGGCCGGCCCTGTCACTGTTCACGGTTCCATTTGAGTTGTTTCTCTTCTTGCGGGGCATCAGTTCTAAAAACCTCTCAATCGAATTGGACGGCCTCGCATATCCCGAGGCCCTGGGCCAAGGCCCAATCAGTCGCTATGTTCCAATGCGGTGGACACCAACAAAACCTTGAAAACACCTTGACGGTCACATCATGCACAGGCGTCCGCCCATGAGACAGGGAAGCAGTTCTGCCTGGCAATGAGATGAATTCAGATGAACTGGTCGGCTTTTGCGAGCCCTGGATGGCAGCCCCGGCTGCCTAAAAGCTCAAGGTATGCAAGACCCTCCATTGGATTGGATGAATAAAAGATATCTGCTATACGCGATTTGTCAATGCCCTTATCCACTCCTCCACCTTTGCGGGAGCAGGCAGCCGGCCGGAGCAGTAGACCTTTCCATTTATAACCAGAGCAGGGGTCTGCATGACACCGTGTCTCCATATCTCGTCGTGGTCGGTGACGTGTTCGAAGTCGGCGGCCAACCCTAAGCCGGCCAAGACATCTTTGACCATCTCCTCCAGCCGGTTACAGCTCACACACCCCGGGCCCAGGATCTTTACCACGAGGAATCCCTCCTCCTCTGGCCCGTCTCCTCCAGCGGCCTTCAGCCACGCCCTTTCCAGAGCCTCCAGATATGCGGATTCCGTCCCAGGCGGGATGTAGTTGCGGCCCCTGACCTTATCAAACAGGAGCTGCGCCGCCTCCTTCGGGTCCAGGGCCGTCCCTCTGGAATCCAGCAACTCGCGCACTGCACGGTCCAGACCAACGAGCCCCACGAACTTGCCGTTCACAAGAAGGGTGTCACCGCCCATCTCACTCCCTCCTTTCGCGTTCCTTGAACTTCAATTTGATTGGTATATGGTTGACCCCCATCTCTGCCCTGAACCGGTTCACCAGGAACCGCTTGTAATACTCCGGGATATACTTAGGATAGTTGGCAAAGACCACGAAAGTCGGCGGTCTGACGTCCACCTGGGTGGTGTAGTAAAGTTTGATGTGATGGCCCTTGTGGATGGGAGGCGTGCGCTGGGCCATAGCCCTCTCCAGCATCCGGTTGGCCTGGCCGGTGTTGATGCGGACGCAGAGCTCCTGGAAGAGCTCCATGACCAGCGGTACCACTTTGGAGACCCCGCGTCCGGTCAACGCAGAGATGTTGAGGTGGGGAGCGAAGGGAATGAAGGACTTCGCGATGCGCAGCTCTTCCATCCTGAGACGTATCAGCTTCTTGTCTCCCTGGAGCAAATCCCACTTGTTGAATACCGTTATGCAGGCCTTGCCGTACTCGTGGGCGTAGCCGATGAGGCGCTTGTCCTGATCGGTGATCCCCTCGGACGCATCCATCACAATCAGGGCGATGTCGCTCCGTTTCAGGCTCTCCAGCGCCTTTATGACGCTGAATTTCTCCACCCGCTCCCTGACCCGCGCCTTGCGGCGCACCCCAGCGGTATCGGTAAATATCAGCTCCCGCCCGTCTTCCAGGGTCAGTACGGTGTCTATGGAATCCCTCGTAGTGCCTGGAACATCCGAGACCACCATCTTAGGCTGCCCCACTATCCTATTGAGCAGGGATGACTTGCCGGCATTGGGCCTTCCTATTATTGCGACGCGGACAGGATCCTGCTCCTCCGCCCCCTCAGCTTCATCCTCCAAACCATCGAAGCCCCTCTCCTCCAGCAGCACCCTCACGCGGTCGAGGAGATCGTCCAGACCCCTTCCATGTTCTGCGGATATGGAGACCAGGCCATCCACGCCAAGCGCGTAGAACTCGGAGGCAAGGGGTTCGTCCCTGTTGGAGTCGATCTTGTTCACCACCAGGAGGAAGGGTATATGCCCCCGCCGCATTTCATCCACCACCTCGCCATCCGCAGGGGTCATCCCGGCCTTGCCGTCCACGAGCAAGAGAACCAGGTCCGCATTGGCTATGGCCTCCCGCGCCTTTGAACTCACCAGCTCCTCGAGCCCGCCTTCCTCGCCTGCATCCAGCCCCCCGGTATCCGAAAGCAAGAAGCCGTAGCCATCCACCTCCACAAGTGTGGTCCTGACATCCCTCGTGAGCCCCGGCGTAGGGTCCACCAGGGCGTCCCTCGTCCTTGTGAGACGGTTGAAGAGCGTGGATTTCCCCACGTTGGGCCTGCCGGCCAAGACCACTCTGCCTACCATGAATGTTCTCTCCTCGTTCATCCAAGCGAATTTCGTATTTATACCATACAACCGCCCTGTGGACACCAAATGCAGAATACGCGCCGCACCTTGACAGACACTGAAAACCGTTTACTATCTAATTATGTTGACGCAAAGATGGAGACGCAACGGCCGCGCCATGATGGCCATTCTCTGGATGGCGGTCGCGGTTGCCGCGGCCCCTGGACAGGGAGTGGTATGCCGCGGGGTAGACGGCACCTATGCGTTGGAGTCCGCCGCGCGTTGTTGTTGTGCGGCCGAGGCGCCGTGCCAGAGCACATGCAGCAGGTGCGAAGACATCAGCTTCAGCCTGGACTCCATCCCCTTCAGGCATGGAGGGATGCACAGGCTGTCGGCACCTCTGTCTCCGCCTGCTGATCTC
>WFVQ01000033.1 GCA_015491585.1 Deltaproteobacteria bacterium | reverse complement strand
CTCGTCTTCCCCTACGGTGAAGAAAGAGATCAGCCCAAGGAACGAGTAGGACTCCCGGATGATCTGGAAGGTGGCGGGCTCGTCGGCCCCCATCTCCTGCCTGAACATTTCCGCCTCCTCGCCGCTCAACTGGGCCAACTCCATCTCCAGGTTCCCCTTAACCGGGAGCATTATGGTCCCAGGAGCCAAGTCGAGCTGCACGTCTCCCGCATGGTCGTCACCGAGGTTGACCACCACTATGCATGGCTTGGCCGAGAGAAAGGCGTAGCCCCGGAGCTCTGGGGCAGAAGCCAGCGACGGCTCAGCCCTCAAGGGTTTTTCCTGGTCTAACAGCGCCTTCGCCTCCTTCAGGAGCTCGAACTCCTTCGGGTCGCCCTTTTTCCCCTTCTTGAGGTCCTTCTCCATCCTTTCGAGCCGTCTCTCCACGGTCATGAGATCGGTGAAGATCAACTCGGTCTCGAAGGTTTCGTAGTCTTCCTGGGGTGAAGGGGCTACTCCTCCGAAATCGAACCCCCGCACCACGTGTATCAGGGCGTCCACTGGACGCAGGAGGTTTAGTATCTCGTCCAAGGCCTTCTGACCTTCGTCCTTGGATATCGTACCGCCTAGATCGACATATTGTATCTGGGCAGGTGTGACCTTCTTGGGGTTGTACATTCGCGCCAAGGCGTCGAGCCGCTGATCCGGCACCTTGACCACGGCCAGGTTGGGATCCTTCTTCCCGCCGGGATAGGCGGAGGTCTCCACGCTGCTGCCGGTCAATGCATTAAAAATGGTGGTCTTTCCGCATCCGCCTAGTCCTACTATTCCTATCTTCATCCGCTATTCTCCAGCATGAGCGTCTTGCGGCGCGCACGGGGAGGTGTCGCCGTGGGCCTTTTCCAGCATGTGCCTAAGAACAGGGCCTATCAGATCGAGGCCGTCTTTGACGCCATTGGGGCTGCCAGGGAGGTTTACTATCAAGGTCCGGCCGCGGAATCCTGCCACGCCTCTGGAGATGATAGCCCTCGGGGTCTTCTTGAATCCTTCGACCCTCAGTATCTCCGGGATTCCGGGAACGAACCGCTCCACCACCTGGGAGGTGGCCTCAGGGGTCACGTCCCTGGGCGAGACGCCAGTGCCCCCGGTGGTGACCACCAGGTCCAGCCCTATGTCCGAGCTCCACTGCTCCAGGACTCTCCGTATCTCGCTCACTTCGTCTGGCACCACCGTGTATTCCACCACCTCGAACCCCAGGCCCTCGACCAGGCTCCTGGCCAGGGCCCCGCCGGAATCCTCCCTCTCGCCGCGGTACGAGCTGTCGCTCACGGTCAGGACACCAGCGCGCACAGGAGCTACTCCTCTCCTTCCTTGGAGGCCGCTATGATCTTCTCTGCCAGATTGGGCGGGACCTCTTCATAATGCGACGGCTCCATAGTGAACGTGCCTCTGCCCTGTGTCATGGAGTTGAGGTCGATGACGTAGCGCTGCACTTCGGCCAACGGGACGGTGGCCTCGATTTTCTGGAGCTTCCCAACAGGCTCCATGCCCATGACTTTGCCGCGTTTGCCGTTGAGATCGCCGATTATGTCACCGACGTATTCGTCCGGCACGAATATGGTCAGCTTGACTATGGGTTCCAGGAGTATGGGTTTTGCCTCCATGACTCCCTTCTTGAAACACTGGATGGCCGCGATTTTGAAAGCCATCTCAGAAGAATCCACCTCGTGGGACTTGCCGTCATAAAAACGCACCTTGACGTCCACCACCGGATACCCGGCCAGGGGCCCCTTCTGCATCGCCTCCAGGATGCCTTTTTCCACTGCCGGAACGAAGTTCCTGGGCACGTTCATGCCGACGAGCGCCTCTTCGAACTCGAAGCCCTGGCCCCGCGGCACAGGAGAGATGTCGAAGTGGACCTCGGCGAACTGTCCTGCTCCGCCGGTCTGTTTCTTGTGGCGGTATATCACCCCTTTCTTGGCCGCCTTGATGGTTTCTCGATAGGGGATCTTTGGGAGTGTGAGATCGACGTGGACCGAGAACTTCCGCTCCAGCTTCTCGATGGTTGCGTCGATGTGGACCTGCCCCTGGCCGGAGAGGAGGAGTTCGTTGGTCTGCGGATCCCTGGTGATCTCCAGGGTCGGATCCTCCTCCTGGAGGCGGGAGAGGGCCTGGGTGATCTTCTCCTCGTCGCCCCTGCTCTTGGGCTTCACTGCATATGTGAGGACGGCATGGGGCAGCTCTACGAAGGGATAGACAACAGGCTCTGAGGGATCGCACAAGGTGTCTCCGGTCACTGACTCCTTTAGCTTGGCGATGGCCACGACCTCGCCAGGTCCAGCCTCTTCAACCGGTTTCTGCCCCTTGCCCTCCAGGACGAACACCTGTCCGAACCGCTCGGATACCTCCTTGTTGGGATTTAAGAGGGTGCCATCGGGCCTTATGGTGCCGCTGTATATCCTCATTATGGAGAGACGGCCGGCGTATGGATCGGTGAGGGTCTTGAAGATCAGAGCGGACGCAGGCGCATCCTTGGAGGGGGCGCGCGTCACCTGCTCCCCGCTCTTGGGATCAGAGCCCTCCACCTCTCCGCGCTCCTCTGGAGAGGCCATGAAGTCGCATATGATGTCCAGCAGGGTGGAGGTCCCCATGTTCTTTACCGCTGAACCGCAGGCGACAGGCACGAAACCACCGTCTAATATGCCCGCCTTGAGCCCCTTTACTATCTCCTCGGGGGACAGGTCACCCTCCTCAAGGAACTTCTCCAGCAGCTCCTCGTCTGACTCGGCCGCGAACTCAATGAGGCTGCTCCTCATCTCGTCTGCGCTGTCCCTCACCTCGTCTGGGATCTCTCCCACGGAAGGCTTGCCGCTGTCGTTGGAAAAGGTGAGGGCCTTCATCTGTATAAGATCGACTATTCCTTTGAAATTATCCTGGCTTCCTATGGGGATAGCTATGGGGACGGGCCTGATATCCAGGGTCTCCTTGAGTTCGTCTATAGCCTTCTGAAAGTCGGCCCTCTCCTTGTCCATCTTGTTGATGAACATCACTACCGGCACGCCGGAATCTTGGATCATGGACCATATCTTAGGGGTCTGCGGCTTTACGGGATCCACGGCGTCGGCAACGAACACTGCATTGTCGCATGCCCTGAGGGCCATGATGGACTCGGCTATGAAGTTGTCGTCTCCTGGAGTATCCATCAGGTATACGTGGTGCTTCTTCCACGAGAGATGGTGGAAGGCGGTGCTGATGGAGATCTTCCTCTTGGTCTCCTCTGGCTCGAAGTCTAACACCGAGGTCCCCTCATCCACCTTGCCAAGGCGGGAAGTCGCCTTGGCCGTGAAGAGCATTGCCTCTCCCAAAGAAGTCTTGCCACTTCCGCTCTGGGAAACGAGAGCGACGTTCCTGATGGTTGATACACTCATAAGCCTTTACCCCCCCTTGATTATACTCACCCATTTTCCATGCTCCCGGCAGCGGGCCGGGCCGTTCCGGACGGCGCCGGCATGCATGAAAACAAGGTGCCTTTGGCCTATTGTTATGGAGATTTCAAAGAGGCTCCCCGGATAGCAGAGGAGACGGACAACAGTAGATTTGTTTACTCTATTTTTGGGTGTTGCGAAAGAGGGGCTATGGTGTTACAAAGAGCAACTCGAAAATACGCACGCCCGGTGGCTCCTGTGGTTCCCTTTGCGGGTTTAGGGGTGGAAAAAGGCCGGGCGGAGGCAAAAACCACAACGAGGAGGTACGT
>WFVQ01000032.1 GCA_015491585.1 Deltaproteobacteria bacterium | reverse complement strand
TCTCCAGACCGTCTCGCCTGCTTCTTTGCCGCTCCTGTCCGTCACTATCTCAGGGAGGTCATGGAGATCGACCTGGATGTGGGCGAGGCTGTCCTGGACGACCACGAGCCGTTTTCGCTTCCCAGATGGTTGGATGAAGAGGTGGTCATGAACGGGTTTGGAGAGGTGGTGGCCCAGGGCCGCGCACCCGAAGAGGCGTCTGGGATGTTCGGGCCTGTCTTCAGGCGGCTGGAGCTGGAGGGGCGGCTGCCTCCTGGAGACATCGGCGGAGTGCTGTGGAAGGAGAAGGTCGAGTCGGTTTACATGCCCATCTTCCGGCTCCTGGCAGAGAGAGATTGTTTGCCGGTTGAGGTGTTGGATTGCGATATGGTGGTGGAGCAGCCGCATGTGCACGTCAGAGGGCGGATTGGGTTTCTGCACTCCGGAAAGGGGCTGGTGGATGTGGCATATACTATTGCTCCTTTCACCAAGATTAGGTTCTGGGTCCGCCACCTTCTGGCATCGCTGCACGGCATGGAAGGAGAAAGTGTCCTGGCAGAACCGAAGAGTGTGGCGGTCTCGTTCTCGCCCGCAATCTCCAGAAAGGATCTCCTGCAGTGGGCCGGCGATCTGCTGTCGCTGTTCCTTGCAGGTCAGTACGTCCTGGTGCCCTTCATCCCCGATGCATCCTACCTATTGGCCAAGGAGGTCCAACCCAAGCAGAAGAAGGCGGACAGGGCCGCCGCGGTACCGGTCTCCCATGATTCCATAGACAGGCGGACCCGTGTGGAGAAAGCGGCCAAGGTCCATTCGGCGCTGGAAAGAGGGGTGTCATACAGGAGGGAAGATCCCTGGATCAGGTATATCGCGAGGGGCCACCGGCTGCCGCCGCTGTCTTGGCTCAGTGCCGCTCCCTTCATGGATGCCAGCCTGTCTGTGTGCGCTCCCATGCTCTTCATGATGGACAAGGGGAGGTAGGACATGCCACGGTTGCGGTCCCCCCTGGAGCTTGATCTGGATGGATACACCCTTATCGAGGCCAGTGCAGGGACCGGCAAGACATTCACCATCACCAGTATCTACCTCAGGCTCGTCATGGAGAGGGCGATGTCGCCCGAAGAGATCCTGGTGGTCACCTTCACAAAGGCCGCTACCCAGGAGCTGCGTGACAAGATCAGGGACCGCATGGCAGATGCGGTTTCCCTACTGGCAGATCCTGGAAGGCGCTCACATTGCGACCAGGTGCTGGCCGAGCTCGTGGATGCTGCTGTCTCCAGGGTCTCTGGAGGCAGGGAGGAGGTCTTGAGGCGGCTGCGGCATGCGATGCTGGGCATGGATCAGGCCGCCATCTATACCATCCACGGCTTCTGTCAGCGCGTGCTCAACGAGTTCCCGCTGGAGGCGGGAGTGGACATGGGCAGGCGTCACCTCGTCTTCGACCACGAGCTCTTCCTCCCCGCTGTCATGGAGTTTGTGCGGTCGCGTATTTTCACTCTTCCCCCCGCCCTGGGAGAGGCGGTGCTTTCGGTGTTTGGGGCTGACGATCTGCCCGGGGCGATACTTGCCAAGGCACAGCTGCTGCTGAGGCGGCCGTCGCCGCAGGTGGTGTGCGAGATTTCCTTGGATTGCCTCCTCGACGAGTTGCGCCGTTTCCAGGAGCTCCAGGCAGGGGGCAGGGAGCTCCTGCGTTCTGATGCCCTGCCGGTGTTGCAAAGCGGTTTCGTGGAGTTGCTGGGTGATTTTATGGATACCCTCTCGGGCTCCCCACTGGACTCCAAGATGGCGGATGCCGTTGGAGACAGGGCCTGTAAGGGGCTGCGCGCCTGGATCGACAGCGCTTGTGAGGCATTGAGCTTGCTGGCGGAGAAGACGGTTCCAGATCCCCGGGCATTCGAGGAGGCTGCCGGACTGTGGCTCTCCATGAGGGAAGGGCCCGATTCCAGGGCAGCGAGGGCGAGGATCGCCGCCGTGATCCAGAAGGTGGCCAAACTCGGCACGAGAAACAGGAGGAACAGCTCCTCTGTCTCACTCGTGGATGGGCAATACTCCATACTTGTCCAGGTCCTTGACAGATGGGTGGAGGAGAGAGGGGATGTCTCCTCCTGGGTGTGCCGCGACGTGGCAGGACTGGGCTCGTGGCTGGAGCGGATAGTGCGCCACTGCGGCCTGAGGGATAGGGTGATTTCTGCCGTGGTGTCCGGCGTCAGGGACTTTGCCGCGCAATTCATGCGCGCCGAGAAGGAGAGGCTGAGTGCTGTCTCCTTCGACGACATGCTGATGGATCTCCGAGACGCCTTGAAACGACCTGGGCAGGGCGAGGGCCTGGCCCGGATACTTGCCAGGCGTTACCGGGTGGCCCTCATAGACGAGTTCCAGGACACGGACCGGGCCCAATGGGAGATCTTCAGGGCAATCTACCCCCATCCAGAACGCTCTCCTCTCTTTCTGATAGGTGATCCCAAGCAGGCCATCTACGGCTTCAGGGGAGCGGACATCTTCACTTATCTCGATGCAAAGAAGATGGTGCCCGAGGATAACCGTTTCCAACTGGATACCAACTGGCGTTCGGCACCTGGCCTGGTGGATGTGGTCAACGGGGTCTTCTCGGCTTGCGGAGAGAAGACCTTCGTTATCGAGGGGGTGGAGTTCACGGAGGTAGAGGCCAGGCCTGAGAATGCGTGGCACCTGTGGCGCGCGGTTCCTGGCTCCAGGGACTCCGGTGACGGCTGGAGTGTGGCGGTGGAGTTCTGGCTGCCTCCAGGGGGCTCGGGAAAGGAGGAAATGCCTTTTTCCTCGTGTCGGGCAGTTGCGGCCAAGGTCGCGGAGATCGTGAGGCTGGGGGCTGCCGGAAAACTGAAGTTCGCCGGTCCTGGAGGTGAGACGAAGCCGGTTGCCGCCGGGGACGTGGCCATACTCGTCCGGTCCCACAGCGATGCGGGTAAGATCATGGACGCCCTGATGGAGTACGGAATAAGGGCGGTATATCAGGGACCCAACAGTGTCTTCTCCTCGTACGAGGCGAAGGAGTTGCTCTATATCCTGAACGCGGTCTTGAATCCCGGAGACATGACAGCCGTCAGGACCGCCTTGGGCACCGCCTCCTTGGGGTACTCCGCCTCTGACATCGCTGCGCTGGAAGATGACGAGGAGGGGCTGGCAGAGGTGGTGGACCGCTTCGTGGAGCTGAACCGGGTTCTCAGGGAGGATGGGTTCTACGTCGCATTCAGGAGGCTTCTGCTGCTATTCGGCATTCCGCGGAGGTTGCTGGCCCTGAGGGATGGTGCCAGACGGCTGACCAACCTCAGGCAGCTGGCGGAACTGATGGCCGGGGCGGAACAGGAGCTCCCCGGTCCTGAGAGGCTGCTCGCATGGTTGAGAAGAAACATGGACGAGCCCGGCTCAGACCGGGAAGAGAGGCGGCTCCGGCTGGAGACCGACGAGCACCTGGTGCAGGTGATGACCTATCACGTGAGCAAGGGGCTCGAGTTCCCAATCGTCTTCCTCCCTTTTGCCGAGAAGCTGGGGACATGCACTGGAGACATGAGGAAGCAAGAGGGGCTCTTTTGCTGCTACAGCACCGAGGCTGGAGAATACATCTGCCCCTTATCTGCTCCACCGCCAACGGTTGACGGAAAGGAGTCGTTTCCTTGTGCTCGGCTCCTGGATCGAGATTGGGAGCTGGAGTTTCGAAGGCAGCGTGCGGCCGAAGAGATCCGGCTGGCATACGTGGCCATGACCCGGGCAAAGTATAAGATGTTCGTGGTATTCGATAAGATTGCCTCTGTCTCTGAGTCTCATCTCTGGGGTCCGATCATGGAGAAGGCAGCTGGAGAGATGGGGCTGGAGGACGCGGTTTCCTACCAAGGGCTGGAAGAGAGTTCTGATCCTGGAGTGCGCGGCAATATCCACACGCTGGAGCGGCTGGTTGCCATGCAGGAGCGGGCCCTGACCGTCAGCAGGGAGGCAGATGCCGGAGGCGGCAGCGGAAAAAAGGGGGCCGGGAAGAAGGGGGCGGAATGCCCTGGGGAAGAGTCGGTGTTTGTCCACTCCCTGGATCGTCTGTTGGCTGGAACAGACTATAGGATCGCTGGAATCGAGGAGCTGGGGAAGCTGGAGCGCGCGGAGCCGTCCGAATGGGAGGTGCCGGCAGGGGATCAGGCGGAGCCAATCGTCTTGCCTCCAGAGCTGGGCAGAGGCCCTCTGGCGATCAGGCAATGGTCCAGGACCAGCTTTACAGCCATGACCTCTGGTATCGCAGCCGAGGCTCATGCCTGGGAGGTCAGATCTGCGGTGGAGGCGGTCCCTGGGCACCCTGCCAAAGATGCCTTTGGATTTCCGCGGGGGGCCACGGCTGGAAACTGCATCCACCGTTTCCTCGAACTCATGGACTTTGGGGCCACCTCGAGTGAACTGTATGGGCTGGCAGCACAGCTTTTGGAGGAGGCTGGCATAGATGAGGAGTGGCAAGAGGTGCTTGTCGAACTAGGGCTCAGGGTGGCTGCTGTGGAACTGCTGCCGGGGAGCGGCCTGCGGCTCAGGGACCTGGACCGGCGGTGGATCGTGAAGGAGATGGAGTTCCACTGGCCGTTCGGCCCTGCACTAAGGGAAGACGTGCCAGGCGTGGCCACGGACAGGGGCGTGATCAGGGGGTTCATAGACCTCCTCTTCCGCCACGACAGAAGATTCTACCTCCTCGACTACAAGTCCAACTGGTTGGGTGATTCCGCTGCCGCCTACAGCCGCCAGGCTATGGAGATGGCCATGAAAGAGCACAAGTACTGGCTCCAGGCCGCCATATACGCCGGGGCAGTGGATTGCTACTTGGAGAGGTTCTTCCCAGGCTATGAGCGCGGCGACCACTTCGGGGGGGTGTTCTATCTCTTTGTGCGGGGCCTGGAGCCGGGCAGGGATTCAGGGAACGGTATCTTACATCTAACCTGGGACGAGCTGTGCATGCGTTGTCCGTGGCTCTCCAGACCGTTTCGCGCCAAGGAGGGTGGGTGAATGTTCGACCTCCATTCTGCCGGAAGATCCTGGATCGAGACGGTTGGGCCTCTTCACCAGGGAGCCCTGGATGCTGTCGTGGCCGGGAAAGTGGGGCCTGAGCCCCTGGAGTTCGCGCGCTATATCCTCCGTGTGGAGGCAGGGGCCCTGGAGGCCGGGCCCGCGGCTGGTGTAGAGCAGTTGGAACACGTGCCCGCCCTTTTCCTGGCATCTTTCCTGCTCTTTCTGGCTGTGGATTCAGGGAATACCTGTCTGCGCCTCGAGGGTGAATGGCTCAGGAGGCTGGCTGGTTCCGCCGACCTGGAGTGGCTGGCGGAGGTGTTGCATTCATGGCGGCCGTCCCTGGCTTCTCATGGCGGAAAGGCCTCGGTTGACTGGGATGGGCTCGCCGAGGAGCTGATGAAAGGGCTTGGCGCCGCGAGATCGGTGGGAAGGCCGGACCGTGTTCCTGAAGGGGGATGTACATATCCTCTGGTTTTGGACCGTGGTCTCCTCTATCTCCAGCGCTACTTCTCCTATGAGCAGCGGCTGGCGTACATGATGCGGATCATGGCCCAGCTTCCTCCCCGATTCCTGGCCGGAGACGGGGCGAGACGGCGTGTCGGCATCGCTGCCGGCATAGAGGTGGCCAGGCGCATATTCGGGGCAGGGGAGGACGGCCACGGGCCGGATTGGCAGAAGATTGCCGCCTTGAACGGGCTTCTGGGAAGGTTGACAGTGGTGTCAGGCGGTCCTGGAACTGGAAAGACGAGGACCGTGACCGCCATGACCGCCGTACTCCAGGCAGCGTCCAAGGAGGCCACCGGTTCCTTTCTGAAGATGGCCTTTTGCGCTCCAACCGGCAAGGCTGCCGCCAGGCTCTCGGAGTCTGTCGCAGACGCAAAGGTCACCCTCGGCTTGGACCAGTGGCTGATTGAGGCGATTCCGGCCGAGGCCCAGACACTGCACAGGCTGCTCGGGGCTGGAAGGGTGCCGGGCCGCTTCAAGTTCGGGCCGGGAAATCCCCTGGATCTCGATTTGGTTGTGGTGGATGAGGCATCGATGGTGGATATGCCAATGATGGTCCACCTCATGGACAGCCTGTTTCCCGAGACCAGCCTGGTGATCTTGGGTGACAAGGATCAGCTTGCCTCTGTGGAGGCCGGCAGTGTCCTGGGCGATATCTGCGAAGGGCTTGACAGGGCTGGATATTCCGAGGAGTTTGCTCAGGTGATGGCAGAAGCCGGCGAACAGGTGCCAGTCTGCGGTGCAGCGGCGGTTGTCTCCTCAAGAAGCCAGCAGGCCCTTCGTGACCGAATAGTGGTCCTCCACCGCAACTACAGGTTCAGCAAGGGGGGTGGCCTTGCTGAATTGGCTGCTGCCGTGAACCGCGGTGATGCGGACAGGGCCCTGGAGATACTAAGCTCATCAGAGGCATTTCCCAGGATAAGCCTGCTTGCTCCGGACCGGGATGGCATGGAGCGGCTCATGGAAGAACATGTCTATCCCTGGATCGAGGCCCTGTTCCAGGCGGCATCGCCCGAGCAGGGCCTGGTGGTGTTGGGAACGGTGAGGCTCCTGTGCGCCCTGAGACAGGGACCACGCGGCATAGAGCACATAAATCGTCTCGTTTCAGGGCGGGTGCAGGAGATGGCCGGGGCGCGACGGGTGAATGGAACCTTCCACGCCATGCCATTGATAGTCAACCGTAACGACTACAACATCGGACTCTACAATGGAGACTCCGGGATCTTCTGGGACCGTGATGGGGCGCAGAGTGGAGCGTGGTTCGAGGACGGCAGAGGAGGGGTCAGGCGGGTGGTCCCATCCAGGCTGCCACCGTTCGATCAGGCCTGGGCCGTCACCGTTCACCGCAGCCAGGGTTCGGAATTCGGCAAGGTGATCGTGATCCTGCCGCCTGCGGGCAGCCCGGTGGCCACCAGGGAGCTCCTGTACACGGCCGTGACCAGGGCAAGGGAAGAGGTGGTGGTTTTTGGGAGCGAAGCGGAGCTCAGATCGTGCATATCGCGTAGGAGCGACCGCGCCTCAGGGCTGCACCGGCTTCTCTGGATCGACCGCAATTGATGATGCCGCATCGAATTCCTGGAAATGGGTCGAAACTGTCTTTGTATGTATGACTAACCTTCTTTGCTGACAGTTTTCAGGTATTCGTTTATGGCATTAATGGGGCGTTTGCCCCTTTTGCCATATCTCTGGTGGAGCGTTCCTCATTGTAGTGTTGAGTCATTGGTTTAGCTTCTCCTGAAGGGTTTTGGCCGAGGCATAAAAGGTTTGTAGGCATAAGTCCTGTCTCTTATACACATCTCCGAGC
>WFVQ01000031.1 GCA_015491585.1 Deltaproteobacteria bacterium | reverse complement strand
GCCCTGGAGCGCTTGATAAAGAACCTCTCCAGGCTTCCTGGGATAGGCGAAAAGAGCGCTACACGCCTGGCCCTCTCTATACTCAGATGGCCCAGGGAAAAGGCCCAGGAGCTGGCCTCTGCTGTGGGAGAACTCCACGACAGGATAAGGCTCTGCTCCAACTGCTACACCTTCTCCGAGCAGGATCCGTGTTCCGTCTGCTCCGATCCAAAACGCAACCGCGGGGTGATCTGTGTGGTGGAAGATCCCGGGGACGTCCCGGTCCTGGAAAAGTCCGGGGCCTTCAGGGGGGTGTATCACGTCCTGCACGGCGTAATAGCACCAATGGACGGGGTAGGTCCTGAACAGTTGCGCCTGCACAGGCTCAGGGAGAGGGTGGAGTCTGGTGGAGTTGCCGAGGTCATAATAGCAACCAGCAGCACCACTGCCGGCGAGGCCACCGCAGCCTACATCGCGGATATGCTCAAGGAAACGGATGTGAAAGTGACCAGAATAGCGTGCGGCATACCTATGGGGATGGACATAAAATACGCCGATGGGCTTACGCTTCGCCGGGCCCTGGAGAGCAGATCATCCCTATAAGCTCCTGCCGGATTTCTGGCATGCGCTGAAGGCCACAGCTTGGAACAAGCAAGCGACCTTAGGCCACCTTCGAGACTGTGGCAGATTAATCAGGGAGTTCCTGGCGGCGGAATAGACCGCCCCTCGCCTTGGTGATCCAGCGCTATTGCAAGCTGGTCAGGGCCGCGGCGCCATGTCATTAAAAGTTGTACTTCGTCATGTTTGACGCTATATAGCCTATCATGGCAAAGAAAAGGAAGGGTCGTCAGTGGGTGTGGAGCCACCGCCCGCTCATCTTCATCTTCACCCTCAATACCGTCATACTAACATTGGTGCTGGGAGGCCTCATGGTGGGTTACGTGATGCTCGGGCTTCCCGACATCGCCTCCCTGAAGCACTATGCCCCTCCGGCAGTCACCGAGGTCCGTGACCTCTCTGGACGGCCCATAGCATACTGGTACAAGGAGAAGAGGTGGCCCCTCAAGTGGGACCAGATACCGGACAAACTGAAACAGGCCTTTCTCTCCGCAGAGGACGCCAGGTTCTACGACCATCCAGGCATAGACTTCATCGGAGTCATCAGGGCAATCATCAGGAACGTCGAGGCGGGCACCATAGTGCAAGGCGCCAGCACCATAACCCAGCAGGTCACCAGGGCCCTACTTCTGTCGCCTGAGAGGACCTGGGTCAGAAAGGTGAAGGAGGCTATACTGGCCTGGCAGATAGATTCGAGCCTCACCAAAGACGAGATCCTCACCATCTATCTCAACCACATTTATCTAGGCCAGGGCGCATATGGCGTCGAGGCCGCTGCCAGGACCTACTTCGGCAAGCACGCCAGAGACCTCAACCTGGCCGAGTGCGCCATGTTGGCGGGTCTTCCCCAGGCCCCCAGCCGTTACAATCCAAAGCGCCACCTGGACAGGGCCAAGAGGAGGCAGGCGTACGTGCTGAGGAGAATGGTGGAGGAGGGCTACATCTCCGAGGTGGAGGCCCAGCATGCCATGAAACTGCCCATCGCCATCAGGGAAGAGCAGATGGAGCGTCCACCCGGCGTCGAGTACTTCCTCGCGGACCTGAAGAAGGAACTCCTGGCCAGGTACGGCAAGGAATACCTCTTCACCGCGGGCCTCACCATAAAGGCCACAATTGACCCTGAGTGGCAGAAGAAGGCCTATGATGAGGTTATGGCCGGTGTGGAGAGGCTGGTGAAGCGGCATCCAAAGGACAAGGAACTGGAAAAGCAGGTACAGGCCGCCCTTGTCGCCATGGACATCAAGACCGGAGCCATACGCGCCTTGATAGGAGGCATGGACTTCTCCAAGTCGCAGTTCAACCTGGCTACCCAGGCCAAGGTGCAGCCCGGCTCCTCCTTCAAGCCGGTGGTCTATTCCGCGGCAATGGAGGCAGGAGTCATAAGGCCCAATACGGTGCTGGTGGACGAACCTCTGGCCCTTCCCGGCCAGAAGCCTGGGCATCCTTGGACGCCGGAGAACTTCGAGAAGACCTACCTTGGACCCATCACGATCAGGACGGCCTTGACCCTGTCGAGAAACGTCATCGCCGTCAAGGTAGCACAGATGGTGGGGGTGAAGGCCATAAGAGAGACCGCTCGCAGAATGGGCATCACTGCACCCATAGCCAACAACCTCTCTATCGCCCTGGGGTCGTCGGCGATACCTTTGATACAGCTCGTGGATGCCTACACCACGTTCGGAAACGCTGGATACCGCGTCAAGCCCCAGATGATCGAGGAGATTCGCGACCGCTACGGGAGAGTCATAGAACGGATGCGCCCCGAGGCCTACCGTGCACTGGACCCAATAGTGGCCTATCAGATGCTAAATCTCCTCAAGGGGGTGGTGCAGGAGGGCACTGGGCAGTACGCCAAGCGGTTGGGCGTCCCAGCGGCTGGCAAGACCGGCACCACCGACTTCTACAGGGATGCCCTTTTCCTGGGCATAACGCCCTCGGTAGCCTGCGGCGTATGGATAGGACGAAAGGACCATGAATCACTGGGACGCTTAGAGACAGGTGGACGGGTGGCATGCCCCATCTGGACGGAATTCATGAGGATCACCCTCAAAGGGCAACAACCATCGGCCTTCGTGGTCCCGCAAGGTGCGGTCTTCCTGCCTGTTGAAAAAAAAACCGGCGAGATCAGCGTCAGGGATAGCGGCAAGGGAATAGTGTGGGAGGTGTTCAGGGACGAGGAGGGACCGAGACTGGCCCCTCCACCTTCAGAAGAGAGTGTGCCCACTTGGCTCGCCCCAGCGGTCGAAAGTGGGTTCACCACATTCTAAGCATCCGGCCTCTTCTTTGGAATGTCGGACACGTCTTCGCGTATAGCATAGAGCACCTTGAACTGAGCGTTCAGGCCGTTCACAAGCTGCTTGAGCTCTTCATCATCCATGTCGGTCACCCGGACATAAAGTTCCTTCCTGCCGGGTTGCACGTTCTCTTCTGAGGTAAGGACGCTGACTATCCTCGTCTTGAATCCCTTTATAACCTCGAGGACTTCGGCGAGCACCCCTTCCTTGTCTTCGACATCAACGGCCACCTGAATGGGACCGCGGTGGATACCAGTTATGCTTATCATCACCTTGAAGATATCGGTCTGAGTGATCATGCCGATCACCTTCCCGCCGTCGTCAACCACCGGCAGGCCGCTGATGGTGTTCTCCAGCATTATCACAGCGGCCTTCTCCACCGAGTCGTCTGCCTTCAGGGTTATAGGATCCTTGGTCATGATGTCCTTGACCTTGATCTCGGAGAGGAGGTAGTAGAGCTCGTGGACATCAAGCGACGTGGCCTTTGATGGCGCCGCCTCTTTGATGTCCCTGTCGCTAACGATGCCGACCAGGGTTCCATTCTTGACAATGGGAATACGGTGTATTTTGTTCTCCTTCATGAGCTGGGTGGCCTTCATGATGGAGGTATTCTCGTCCATTACGATGGGGTCCGGGGTCATCCATTCTCTAACAAGCATACAAGCTCCTCCTGCATGATATCTTGAATCTATCCCGGCCAGGGCCGGGCCTTATTGCTATCTCCAGTATAGCCGCATCGGGCGGAATGTTACAGGCATGGAGAACGCTCTCCTGCGGCTACCGCGGGAAATCAGCGCATGGTATTTTATTTAAGAAAAAAAACAAGCCGCTTGGATAAAAATTACCAGGCGAACCTTTCTCCACAGGATTCTGTAAATGATGGGAGATCACACCGATTATACCATCGCCATAGCCGGTCCAGGGGCTATGGGGATGCTGCTTGCCGCCCGCCTTGCTGCAAGCGGAAGCAGGGTCTTCCTCATCGATCACAGGGACGTGAGGGCCAGGAGACTCAACGACCGCGGTATCAAGGTAGAAGAGCCAGACGGAGGAACGACTCACATCAAGGTGCCGGTGGTCTGTGGCCCCACAGGACTCGATGAGGCCGACTGTCTGGTGCTGCTGATGAAGTCATGGCAGTCGCAGGCCGCATTTCCGATGCTGGCACGCGGCCTGCGCCGGGATGCCTTGGTGCTATGCCTGCAAAACGGCATGGGTCACCACCTTTACCTGTGCCGTGCAGTTGCGCCGGGCAAAGTGGCTCTGGGGGTAACCTCCCAAGGGGCCACCAGGCTGGACGAGGGCCGGGTCCGGCACGCCGGCGTAGGCCCTACTGTCATAGGACCTGTGGATGGGAGAGCGCCCCTGGCCAGGCTCCATACCGTTGCCCGCCTTCTCTCACGGGCTGGCTGGGAGTGTGGTGTTGCCCGTGACATATGGCCCCACGTTTGGAAAAAGCTGTTCATAAACGTGGGCATAAATGCATTGACAGCCATTACTGGAGTTAAAAATGGAGAGCTGCTGGCGTTTCCGGAGCTGAGTGAGATTCAGGAACTCGCGGTAAAGGAGGCGTGTAACGTCGCCGAGGCATCCGGCATCCATCGCCACGCCCCAGAGGATGTGCTCGAAGCGGTCAGGCAGGTGTGCAGGGCCACGGCAGGCAACAGGAGCTCCATGCTACAAGACGTGATGGCAGGGCGCCCCACTGAGATAGACTACATAAACGGGGCTGTGGCGAAGATGGGGAGCAGGTTGGGCGTGGCAACACCAATCAACGCCGCCTTGACCGAGATGGTGCGCGGGATGACCACCCGGGGGCTCTCCCCTCCCCTCCTCGCTCCCCGGGCCTTGAAGCAGAAGGTCGTTTGTGGTATCTGAACTCCTGCGTCGGGGCGTGGCGCAGTCTGGTAGCGCATCTGCTTTGGGAGCAGAGGGCCGGGGGTTCAAATCCCTCCGCCCCGACCATTTTTTCATTCCCACGGTTTAATTTTTAAGACTTCCTGAATTGCCTCCCACCCCTTCCGTTCATATCCCAGGGATAAGATGGGCTCTAATTAAAGAGCTATCTGGCATCCTTTGATGACCTTCCCACACGGAATATTTGTACCGGGTCTTCTATGATCCCTGGAGGAATACCTTCTTCCCGGACCGCTCCACCAGAAAGTGACGATCCATATCCGGTGCTGAATAGGCGTATCTGAACCGGATCGCCGCAAAAAGAAAAGGGGGCCGATTTCATACCCGCGGAGATGTGATATCAGGCCTCATCCACTCTAACTCTTGCCCGTGCGAAAAATCGGGCTGGTCATTCCCGATATCTACAATTATTATTCAAATTTGCACGAAGAATGATAGACTGTAGAAATTGAGGAGGAAATAATGGCTTATCCAACCTTCACCTTGAACCGCGACTTCTCGCCTGAAGGTAGAGAGATTGTAATCCTGCCCTTTCTCGATGAGGAGACCGCCTGTTTTCCAGATGCACTGATAAGATGGCTGCCCTCTCCGCCTCGGGCTCCGGCGTCAAAGGGAGGAGCCAAGGTGGTCCACGCCTCTCACGGACAAGATGGGGATATTGTGGTACGGGCGGTCAGACTGGATGCAAAGCTCTCTACACCCCAGGAGGCGCTGATGAAGGCCGTCTCGTCTGCGGTGGGAGAGTGTGGCGAGGAGTTCACAGAAGTGGTGGTAATGCTCTCACAGGACCACTTCGGTCTGCTTCCTGCGGTTCAGGAAGGCGCGATCATAGGTGGCTACAGATTCGACCGCTATCTCAGCGAGCACAAACCCGTTCCGAGAGTGACGGCTGCCGTAGATTCTCACCCTTCGAAGGAACTCGCACAGAAGCTGGAAGAGCGGGAGGTGATATTCAGGTGGGTCAACTTCGCGAGGGACGTCCTCAATGAGCCTCCAAACGTCATCAATCCCGTATCCCTGTCCGAGCTCATGAAGAAGGAGGGCAAGAGGGCCGGCCTGAAGATGACTGTCTGGGACGATAAGAGGTTGGAAAAGGAGCGGTGCGGTGGCGTGCTGGCAGTGGGCCGCGGTTCCGAACATCCGCCCAGGATGGTCATAGGCAGGTACAAGGGCAAGGGAGCCAAGGCGGCTGTCACACTGGTGGGCAAGGGTATCACCTTCGACACAGGCGGCTACTGTCTAAAGCCCCCGTCGGCGCAGGAAGGCATGAAGTATGACATGAGCGGCGCGGCAGCGGCCTTTTCCGCGGCATGTGCGCTGGCGGCCCTCAAGGCTCCGGTTGACCTCACTGTAATCACCCCTCTGGCCGAGAACGCTGTCTCCCACAAGGCGTTTATGACCTCAGACATAGTTATAATCAGGTGCGGAAAGAGCGTCCAGGTCGACAACACCGATGCTGAAGGCCGTCTCATCCTGGCAGACGCCCTCTGCCTGGCCGCGGAACAGGAGCCCGATTTCATAATAGACGTGGCCACGCTTACAGGTGCCTGCGTCGTGGCCCTGGGAGAAGATATAGCAGGCTTCTTCTCCAACGACGACTCCCTGGCCCAGGCCATCGAGGCCGCAGGCACAGCCTCGATGGAACGCTTCTGGAGGCTCCCGCTCCATCGTCCCTATACGGAGCAGCTTAAGACCGAGATCGCAGACCTTAAGAACATCGGCGGGAAGTGGGGAGGAGCTATCACCGCCGCCCTGTTCCTCCAGGAGTTCGTGCCCGAGGATATGAAGTGGGCGCACCTGGACATAGCTGGCCCGGCGGTCAAGGAGGAACCGCTGAACCACCTGGGCAAGGGGGCCAAGGGGTTCGGGGTCAAGACCCTTGTAGAGCTCTCATCCAGGCTTGGAGGAGGCAGGTGATAGAGCTCTACGGGATAACTACATGCATCCACTGCAAGATGGCCAAATCCTTGCTGATGAAAGGCGGCAGGCCGTTACGGGAAATCTGGCTTGACACCCTAACGCCTGAAAAACAAGAGGCAACGCTGGCCAGGCTTAAGGAGCTTGTTGGGCCCCGGATTGGATTCCCGGTTGTGATCGAGGACGGCAGGGTGATCTCCATTGGCTTCAAGGAAGGAGAGCTGCGGCGCTCCCTGGGGCTGGAAGACGAGGCGGAACGTCTGAAGGAGGTGTTAGCCAAGGCACAGGAGCCATTGGGATACTTCTTCAATCCCGACCCGGTGGTGGTGCACGAGCTGCTGTCAGGCCTGCTGGAAAACAGGCGCCGTTACGGCTACATGGCCTGTCCCTGCCGCCTGGCCACCGGCGACAGGGAGCGTGACGCGGACATCATCTGTCCTTGCAGATACAGGGAAGCCGATGTGCAAGAGTATGGAAGATGCTATTGCGGCCTTTACGTCAATGAGGCGTGGAAGATGGGCAAGCTTCCAACCAGGGAAGTGCCGGAGCGTCGTCCGCAAGGGTGACCGCGCTGCACAAGGAGAACCAAATCCATGAAGGAATACGAAATCATAAAGGCCCTGGATTCCGTCATCGCTAAACACTTGATCCGCCTTATAGGCACTGATAAAGGGGTCAATGGGCTGCCGCTAACCCTGGTGACTATCACCGCCCTGGTCCTACTGTGGGAGAAGGAGCAGGGTTCACCGGATCTAACCGCCCCTCCAGAGAGATATACCAAGGAAGAACTCATGGAGGAGATGGAGCAGTTGGGCCTCTCTATCTCAGGCCCCCTGGCCCAAGAGTTCCAGGAGCTGTTTGACAAAGGATATGTCTATTTAGGTCAGGAGGGCATGGTCGTGCCCCTGGAACCAGCACTCAAGACCGCGCGCCTCCTCGACGTCCTTTTCAAGGGGATGCCTGGCATGACCCTGGTGGCCTATATGGTACAGCTATTCTGCGAGGTCATAGCCGGCCAGAAGGATGTCGAACTGGCTATGACCTCTGTGGACACCACCTTGACCAACGTGGGTATGCTCCCTGAACAGCGGGCCAGCAAGAACGAGCCCCCCGGGCACGAGGCATCCATAGAGCGCATAGAAAAGGAGGCGGTGGCCAGGGCCAAGGTATCTCCGCAGGAAATCCCGCCGCCACCAGAAGTGAAGGTCGAGATAGACAAGGTGAAGGAGGCGTTACGGCTGTGGCGCCAGCAGAAGAAGAGAAAGGCACCGAAGCTCATCACTGCCGACGGAAGGGCCAAGATCATAGCGTCAAGCAAAAAACGTCAGGAGGCACCGTCTGCTGCGAGACAGCAGCCACCTCCTGAAGAGGTCAAAGACCAGACGGCAAAGGTTTCACCTCCCTTATCCCGGCAGAAAGAGCCGAAACAGGAGGAACTCCAGCCCTCAGCGCCTGTAGATGAAGCATCCCAGCCTGATTCGGCTCCGCCTCCTGCCTCGCAGCCATCGGAGGACGAAAAACCATTGGCCATCCAGGAGATGGCGTCCCCCACACATTCTTCGGAAGAGAAGGAGGAGTTGGAGGCCGAAAGAGGGGACTCAGAGGCGGCTGCCGCGCCCCCATCCGTCCCTGTCGAGCCGGCATCTCAAGACGTAGGCAGGAAGGCGGAAGCCGAATCCGCGGAAGAGAGTGTGGCAGAGAGCGAATCCCAGCCCGTATCCAAGGAAGGCCCGGAGACCGCGCGGTCTTCCAGAGACTCTGCAGAAGATGAATCCGAGGAAGAGACCGTCCCTGAGGAGGATGTAGAGGCCCAAATAGAAAGATTCAAGGAGAAGAAGGCCCTTCGCTGCCCGGAATGCGGCAAGTCAGAACTCAAGAAGAACCAGACCGCGGCAGGCAAGACCTTCTATTCCTGCACCAATCCCAGATGCCAGTTCATAAGCTGGGGCCCGCCGGTCTATATCCCCTGTTCCAGGTGCAAAGCCGCCTACACCATTGAGATGCGGGAGGGAGAGAAACGGTGGCTCGAATGCTTGAACTCGGCATGCGGCTTCAAGCAGCTGCACCCTGACGATGCTCCCAAGAAAAAGCGGAGGGTAGTGAGGCGAAGGGTGGTGAGGCGAAGAAAGAGATAGCTGCACACAATCAAGCGCTTCCCCAGGCCTCATGCCTTATGGCAATCTCTGCATCAAAAAAGGCCCCTTTCGGGGCCTTCTAAAACTCCGTTCACTTGGGAACGGCTTAGATGTCGTAGTAGAGGAAGAACTCGTAGGGATGCGGACGGAGCTTGACCGCGTTCACCTCGTTCTCCATCTTGTAGTCGATCCACATCTCTATGGCATCCTTGGTGAAGACGTCGCCCTTGAGCAGGAACTCGTGGTCCTCCTTGAGGGCGTTGATCGCCTCCTCGAGGGAGCCGGGGGCCGACGGGATGTTGGCCAGCTCCTCGGGGGGCAGGTCGTAGATGTTCTTGTCGAGGGGATCACCTGGATCGATCTTGTTCTCGATCCCGTCGAGGACGGCCATGAGCATGGCGGAGAAGGCGAGGTAGCCGTTGCAGGAGGGATCAGGGGTCCTGAACTCTATCCTCTTGGCCTTTGGGGACTGGGAGTACATCGGGATCCTGACGGCCGCGCTCCTGTTCCTGCTGGAGTAGGCCAGGTTGACAGGAGCCTCGAAGCCGGGCACCAGCCTCTTGTAGGAGTTGGTGGAGGGGTTGGTGAAGGCGCAGAGCGCGCGGCAGTGCTTGAGGATACCGCCAATGGCGTAGAGGGCGGTCTCGGAGAGACCTGCATACTTGTCTCCGGCGAACACGGGCTCGTCACCCTTCCAGATGCTGATATGGGTGTGCATTCCGGTGCCGTTATCCTCGAATATGGGCTTGGGCATGAAGGTCACGGTGCGGCCGTACTTGTAGGCCACGTTCTTGAGAACGTACTTGAACCACATGAGCTGGTCGCCCATCTTGAGGAGAGGCTTGAACCTCATGTCTATCTCGGCCTGGCCCGCAGTAGCCACCTCGTGGTGCTGGCACTCGACGTCGATGCCGAGCTGCTCGAGGGTAAGGAGCATCTCGGTCCTCATGTCCTGGAACTTGTCGGTGGGCGGAACCGGGAAGTAGCCCTCCTTGTGGCGGGGCTTATAGGCCAGGTTGGGACACTCGTCCCTGCCGGTGTTCCAGATGCCCTCTATGCTGTCCACCTCGTAGAAGCAGCCGTTGGGGGCGTTGTCGAAACGGACGTCGTCGAAGATGAAGAACTCGGCCTCTGGACCAAAGTAGGCGGTGTCGCCCACGCCGGTGCTCTTGAGATAGGCCTCTGCCTTCTTGGCTATGTTCCTGGGGTCCCTGGAGTAGGGCTCCCTGGTGACCGGATCGACGATGTCGCCGATGAGAACCAGGGTGGGTTCCTCGAAGAACGGATCGATCAGGGCCGTGGAGGCGTCGGGCACCACCAGCATGTCGCTGGCGTTGATGGGCTGCCATCCGCGGATACTGGAACCGTCGAAGCCGAAGCCGTCCTCGAAGGAGGACTCATCGAGCTCGGAGATGGGAACGGTGAAATGCTGCCAGATGCCGGGGAAATCGAGGAAGCGGATGTCCACTACCTTGATGCCCTTGTCCTTGGCCATTTCCAATACTTCTTTTGGGGTCATGGGAATACCTCCTGTTTTTTATGAAATTACTGCCTAAAACCTATCAGACCGTGCCGCACCTCGCGGCATAGAGAAGGGCTCCTTGGAGCTCTTCCATCATATCCTCATCTTCCAGCTTCTGTCCCATAGGGTCTAAGACGTAGAAGACGTCCACCACCTGGTCACCGCTGGTGCCGATCTTGGCCCTATGGATGTTTATTCCAAAGTCGGAAAGCGTTTTGGTTATGTCGTACACAAGCCCAGGCCGGTCCTCGGCGTAAACCTCTATGATGGTATGGAAGTCGGACGAATCGTTGTCCAGTTTCACCTTTGGTTTCGCAAGCCTGCACGCCGGAGCCGCCCCTCCCTCCCTCTTGTACTTGGTGGCAAGACGGTAAGACAACCCCAACCTGTCCTCGTAGGCCTTGAGCATCTCCTCCTGGAGCCTGTCCCAGTCCTGCTCGCCGAACTCGGTTTCATGGACCGGGTTGACGTCCAAGATATCAATGGCAGTGCCATCCCGCAAGGTGAATATATGGGCTGAAAGGACATTCAGGCCGTTAAGGGCCAGCACTCCGCAGATCCTGGCCAATAGCCCGGTCCTGTCCTTGGCTATCACCAGCACAGACCAGAAATGGCCCCTGTCCTCCGGGAAAATGAGGACCGGTCTCTCTTCGAGGCGCTGTTTCAGCTTCACGTGTCTGACCACTGCCTCTGGGGTGAAACTGAGCAGATAGTCCTCTGGGAATATGTCCAGCGAGACGTCCCTCATCCCGCGCCTCTCCAGCAGGTCGGAGAGCTGCTCCCGCATCCACTCCACGGCCTGGATGCGGTCGGGATCGTTGAGGTCCTTGCGCTCCAGGAGGTGGGAAATCTTCAAGAAGAGGTCGGTGAGCAGCGCGGCCTTCCAATCGTTCCAGACGGTGGGGCCGGTGGCCTTGGAATCGGCGATTGAGAGGAGATAGAGCATGGTCAGACGGTCAGGATCCTTTATGGCCCTGGCGCACTTTAGTATCAGCATCTCGTCGTCGAGATCCCGCCTCATGGCGGTATCAACAAGGAAGAGGTGCCTGTCCACCACGAAGGAGAGGCAGTCGATCTCCTCAGGCGCAAGGCCCAGCCGTTCACCTATCTCCCTGGCCATCTTGGCCCCTTTTGCGGCATGGCCGCCCCCCCTGCCCTTGCCCAGATCGTGGAAGAGGGCGGCCAGGTAGAGGAGATGGGGCGATGCCAGGGACCTGAAGAGGTCCTGCTCCCTCTCACGAAGCTCCACGAGCTCCGCCACGGTCTGGATCAGGTGGCGATCCACGGTGAAGACGTGATAGACGTCGTATTGTGCCATCGACCGTATGGGGCGGAACTCCGGTATGTACGCCTCGAGAAAGCCGGAGTTGAGCATGAAGCCCAGGGCAGAGGCAGGGTCCTTGCCATTCTCCAGCAAGGAGATGAACCACTTGGCGTTTCTGGCGGACTTTCGGAACCTTTCGTCCACCAGCCCAGTCCTCTCGCTCACGGCCTTGAGCGTGCGGTGGTGCACTGGAAGGCCAAGGAGGCTGCTGTGGTAGAAGAGCTTCATCATGAGGTGCGGCCTGCGGTCGAACTCTGACGGATCCGGCACGTAGAGGCGGCCCCGCAGCACCGCGATGCCCTGTTCCACCTCCTTCTCCTCGCCGCCGGCGCGCCCTCCCCTGAGGAGGACCTCGTCGATGTGCTGGAAGAAGAGGTCCGAAAAAATTGCGATGGTCTCGAGACAGCGGTAAACCTCTTGCATGAACCGCTCCACGCCCGGCCGCTCGGCAGTGTCCCCTACCCCCATCCCGGCTGCTATCTCCTGCTGGTACTCGAAGAAGAGCCGGTCGTTCTTGCGCTCGCTGGCATAGTGGAGCCTGTTCCTCACCTGGATGAGGTGGTCCCAGGCAGCCTCCACCTCCTCTCGCTCCTTCCCGGAGACCAGGCCCGCCTCTTCCAGGTGATCCATCGTCTCCAGGCCGAAGAGGACCTTGGAGGTCCAGAAGACCGACTGGATGTCCCGGAGCCCCCCTCTACTCTCCTTTATGTTGGGCTCCAGCATATAGACGTGGCTGCCGAACCTGGAATGCCTCTCTGCCCTGTGGGCGATCATGTTCTCCACGAACGCCCGGCGCTTCCCCTCCACCAGCCTCTCCTTGAAGGCGCGGAGCAACTGCGAGAAAAGCTCCCGGTCCCCGGCGAGAAACCTGGCATCCAGGAGGGCCACCTCGAAGAAGAAGTCCTTCTCGGCATGGGCAAGGGACTCGTCCACGGTCCTGACCCCGTGGCCCAGGTCGATGTTGGCGTCCCACAGGGGATAGAACACGGCCTCGGCCGCACCCTCCACGCTGGCGCAGCGGTCGGGATCGAACAGCAGCATGAGATCCACGTCGGAGAAGGGAAAGAGTTCCCTTCTTCCGTATCCCCCCAGGGCCACCAGACATACCCCCTCCCTGTCGCGCTCCGGGATGGAGGAGAAGGCCCCGAGGATGAAGTTGTCAATGAGCTGCGTATGCTCCTCGAGCAGCTTCCGGCCGGTTAGCCCCTGGCTCCATAAGACCTTCAGGATCTCCCGGCCGGTCTTCAGGCCCTTGATCTCTTCCTGGTCGGTCATGATCTCCCGCCCGCTGTCCAAGGACAGGGGTTAGATGGCATCCTTGTCGCGCTCACCGGTCCTGACCCTGACGACCTCTTCCACAGGAAGGACGAAGATCTTGCCGTCGCCGATCTTGCCAGTGTACGCAGACTCCCTGATCTTCTCGACCACCTGCGGGGCCTTGGAGGCGTCCACTATGATCTCGAGTTTGACCTTGGGTATGAAATCGACCACGTACTCAGCGCCTCTGTAGATCTCCTTGTGTCCCTTCTGGCGGCCGTAGCCCTTCACCTCCGAGATGGTCATGCCGGTGATCCCTATCTCGTTCAGGGCCTCCTTGACGTCATCGAGCTTGAAGGGCTTTATTATGGCCTCTATCTTCTTCATGGTTCCACTCCTTCCAAAAGGTTTTACGGGGCGGACGCACCGCCCCGGCCATGCCGTGTTTAAAGGGAATAACCTATCTCGCTGTGCTGGGCCAGGTCGAGGCCCTGTACCTCTTCCTCCCTGTCCACTCTCAAGCCTACCAACATGTCGATGATTTTCAACACGATAAAGGTCACCACTATGGAGTAGGCGATGGCTGCTCCGGCCCCTATCGCCTGCACCACGAACTGGTGGGCGTTACCGTAGAAGAGACCGTCTGCCCCACCGGGATTGAACGCCTTGCTCGCAAAGAGCCCGGTGGCCAGGGCCCCCCAGAGCCCGCCTACACCGTGGACGCCAACGACGTCCAGGGCGTCGTCGTAACCCGCCTTGTTCTTGAACAGTACCGCTCCGTAGCAGAGCGCACCGGCAATCAGTCCTATTATCATCGCTGCCACAGGCCCCACGAACCCGGCGGCCGGGGTTATGGCCACCAGCCCGGCCACGGCGCCTGACGCCGCGCCCAAGGTAGTGGGCTTGCCCTGCACGATCCACTCGGCCACTACCCATGAGAGCGCCGCCACACCCGTTGCCACCTGAGTGGTGAAGAAGGCCAGGGTTGCGGTCTCCCCTGCGGCCAGGGCGCTGCCGGCGTTGAAGCCGAACCACCCGAACCAGAGGATGGAGGCCCCAAGGATGGTCATGGGGAGGTTGTGGGGATGGAATGCCTCCCGTCCATACCCCTTACGCTTACCGATCATGATTGCCGCAACCAGCGCGGCGGCGCCGGAGTTGATATGTATAACCGTGCCTCCGGCGAAGTCCAGGGCCCCGAGATCACCCAGCCATCCTCCGCCCCATACCCAGTGGCAGACAGGGAAATAGACCAAGGTGGCCCAAAGGACCGTGAAGAGCAGATAGGCGGAGAACTTCATCCTCTCTGCAAAGGCACCGGTTATGAGCGCAGGGGTGATGATGGCGAACATAAGCTGAAAGGCGCAGAAGAGCAGGTCCGGAATGGTGTCGGAGTAAGGGCCGGGCTGCAGCCCCACTCCGTTCAGCCCCAGATACTTGAGCCCGCCTATGAAGCCGCCGATATCCGGCCCGAAGCTGAGGGAGTAACCGTACACCACCCAGATCACCGATATTAGCCCCAGGGATATGAAGCTCTGCATCATGGTCCCCAGGACGTTCTTGGAGCGGACCAGGCCTCCATAGAAGAGGGCCAGCCCAGGTGTCATAAACATAACCAATGCCGTGGCTATCAACATGAATGCTACATCGCCGCTGTTCATCGTTCTTCTCCTATCTTTTTCGTTTTACGGCCGCACGGCGCGGCCTTACACAAGTCCAGAGACAAACGGACAGCGGCTTTCAGGGGCGGCTTACCGGAGACCGCCCCTGTCATGGCCACGGGACCGCTACGAAGTGTAGGCGGTCTCGCTGTGCTCGCTGAGATCGAGCCCCTCTTCCTCTGCCTCGGGCGCAAGCCTCAAGCCGAAGAGCAGGTCTATCACCTTGAGCAGCACGAAGCTCACCACGAGGGCGTACACCAGGACCACCCCCACGCCGAAGAGCTGGGTGGTGAAGAAGGCCGGGTTACCGGCGAAGAGCCCGTCGGCACCGTCGGGGTTTATCACCTTGGAGGCGAAGAGCCCCAGGGCCAGGGTCCCCATGAGGCCGCCCACGCCGTGGATACCGACCACGTCGAGGCTGTCGTCATATCCCAGCCTGCCCTTTAACAGGACCGCGAAGTAGCAGATCACACCTGCGGCCAGGCCGATGATGACCGCTGCATTGGGGCTGACAAACCCAGAGGCTGGGGTGATGGTTGCGAGGCCGGCTATGGCCCCGGAGGCCGCACCCAGGGTGGTGGGCTTGCCGTTGTGGATCCACTCCACCAGCACCCACGAGGCCATTCCGGCCATTCCAGCGAGGTGCGTGGACACAAAGGCTGCGGCCGCGACTCCGTTGGCCGCCAGAGCGCTGCCACCGTTGAACCCGAACCAGCCAAACCAGAGCAGCCCGGTTCCCAGGAGGGTCATGGGGAGGCTGTGGGGGAGGAAGGCCTCCCTGCCGTAGCCCTTGCGCCTGCCAACCACCAGGGCGGCTGCCAGGGCAGCGGCACCAGAGGTGAGGTGGACAACCAGGCCGCCTGCGAAGTCGAGCACCCCCTTTGCCTTGAGCCAGCCCCCGGCGCCCCATATCCAGTGGCACACCGGGTTGTAGACCAGGATTGCCCACAACAGGCTGAACAGCAGAAAGGGAACGAACTTCATCCTTTCGGCGAAGGCGCCGGTTATGAGCGCAGGGGTGATGACCGCAAACATACACTGATAGATCATGAAGACGGTCTGGGGAATGGTGGGAGCATAGTCCGATGGCGCAGCCCCCACGCCCTTCAAGGCGAATAGCGAGAGGTCGCCCACGAAGCCTCCCACATCCGGCCCGAAGGCCATAGAGTATCCGATGTAGACCCACTCCAGGCTAATCACCGCAATCAATATGAAGCTCTGCATCATGGTGCCCAGGACATTCTTTGACCGCACCATGCCCGCATAGAAAAGGGCAAGGCCCGGGGTCATAAGCAGCACCAGAGCGGCAGAGACCATTATGAACGCGGTGTCTCCAGCATTGATGGCTTGCATCTCTCAACCTCCCTCTTTTTTTGCGGCGCCCGGCCAGGCTACATTTTTGTAGCCCGAACAACATGAGGTCGGCCGCCTGGGACGAGGAAGGCAAGAAGGATGCCCAGGGGACAAAGAGCACAACTGTCCGTTTTTCAAAGAACTATTTCAAACATCCAGGCCAGGACCCAACCACGTTCCTTACATTTTTGTAAAAAAGCTCGCAAAACCGCACAAAAATGTAACCGACGCCGATCCAGGCCGCCGCACACCTGCGGCGCACTCGAAATACAGAACTGCAAGGCCGATGCCAAAACGATTAGAAA
>WFVQ01000030.1 GCA_015491585.1 Deltaproteobacteria bacterium | reverse complement strand
GAGCACCTCCAGCCTGGCTTCAAAACGGACCCAAATTGAGCACAACATCATAATCGATCCCGATTGGCAGCGGTGGACTCATGAGATCCTAAGCGCAGGTGGTTAATGATCCGCTCCCGGACCGCGCTCTTGTCCCTGGACCAGTCTGGTGCCAGGAGCCCTGTCTGAGGCGGATCTCCTGACAACCGGTGCACCACCACTCCAGGCCCGAGCATGGCTATCGCCTCGGCCACCAGGCGGGCATAAGTATCCATATCCAAGGGCGCCCACTGGCCCAGCCTGAAGAGGCGCGCCAGCTCGGTGCCCCCCAGGGCGTAGAGCTGGTGGAACTTCACCCCCTCCACTCCCAGCTCCTTCAAGAGCGCTATGGTGGCCAACATCTCCTCCTTGCCCTCTCCTGGCAGCCCGAATATGACATGGGCGCATACCGGAAGGCCGCGGGCCTTGGTCATCTCCACTGCCCTGACGAAGTCGTCCCGTGTATGGCCACGGTTGATGGCATGAAGGGTTGCATCGCTGGCGCTCTGGAGCCCTAACTCCATCCAGACCAGCCTTCCGTCTGCGGCTTCGCTTATCGTATCGAGCACGGCATCGTGGACGCAGTCGGGCCTGGTCCCGATGAACAATCCAACCACGTCGGGCGATACGAGGCTCTCACGATAGATGGCTCCAAGGTGCTGAACATTTCCATATGTATTGGAAAAGGACTGGAAATAGGCGATGAATCGGCGGGCCTTGTACCTCCTCCTCGCCCATGCAATGCCCAATGCCATCTGCTCTCTCACCGAGATCCCCCTGGCCAGGGCGCCGGTGCCCGATCCAGAGGCCGAGCAGTATATGCAGCCGCCGGTGCCCTTGGTCCCGTCCCTGTTGGGGCAGGATAGGCCGGCATCCAAGGGGATCTTCTGGACCCTGCAACCGAAAAGCCCCCTCAGATAGGAATTAAGAGACAAAAACGGTTGCTCCATGACGCCTGACCCACTCCTCTGCCTCTTCTCGGGTAGATACCTTTCCCTCCAACCTGGCCAGCTCCAGGGCCTCGAGCACCGCCCCTATCCTGGGCCCTGGCCCAACGCCCAATATAGACATGACATCGTGGCCGTCGAGGAGGCGGGGCGACTCCTCCACAGGCTTCATGAGCCTGAGATAGAAGTGGTGGACCTTGGCCCAGAGGAGGTTGAGCCGATGGTCCAGGTCCGCCGGCTTCATGGGGCCGCAGCCAGCCATGCTGTCGGCCATGGCGAGGGCGAAGAGGCCGGGATAGTCCTCCCCTGTCTCCTTCAAGAGACGGCGCATGGCCCGTTTGGTAGGGCCGCCCCGGGTCATGTCTCCAAGCAGATGGAACGGGCGCATGTGAAGGCGCACCAACGCCTGCACCTGCCGCAGGAGCTGCCCTGGCCACCTGAGACGGGAGCCGATCTGGGCCGCCATCTCACTGCCGGCGTGGTCGTGGCGGTAGAAGGTCACCCTCTCGCCCTTCCGCCCCTTGCATACCGGCTTGGCGACGTCGTGGAGGAGGGCCGCCCACTTGAGTGCCAACACGTTCCTCGGAGACCGGCACCACTGCTCCACCGGCCCTGCTGGATCGAGCTTCCTGCCCGGATCTTGGATCAGCGCCTCGGCCATGCGGAGGGCCTCCATGCAGTGCCAGAACACGTCGAGATGGTGGAATCCCGGCTGCTCCACCCCTTCCATCTCCATTAGCTCTGGAATCAGGAGACCCAGTAGGCCGTGGCGGTGCATATCGCGGAAGGTCTGTCCTGCCCTGGGGGTGATGGTGAGCAGGGAGAGTTCGTGCCATATCCTCTCGGCAGCCACTGCGGAAATGGAGGCGGCCAGCTCCTGGACCCAGACCAGGGTCGCGGCGTCCACCGAAAAACCCAGTTGGGCCGCGAAGCGAAAGGCCCGCAGGAGCCGCAATGGATCGGCCTCGAAACTGGAGCGGCCGATTGCCCGGACCAGGCCGTCACGGCAGTCGCGGCGCCCGTTCAAAGGATCTATGAGGCAAACCTTTCTTGCCTCTCCGAGCAGGAGGGGAGAGGCAAGGCGCATGGGCACGGCCATAGCGTTTATCGTGAAGTCCCTGAGCGCCAGGTCATCCTCGATGGTTGAAGACCGGCCCCTGAACTGGCTGAAATCCACCACCAGCCCCGGCAATACCACCCTGGAGACCCCTTCTTCGAGGTGGAGGGGAACCCACCTGCCTCCATATCTGGAAGCGACCTCCTTGGCCGCCTCCACCGCGCCCCTGGGCAGGACTATGTCGATGTCCTCGGGCTCTCTCGCCAGGAGGGCGTCCCTGACCGGTCCGCCGGCAAGGAATCCGCTGGCAAGAAGCGGATCACTAACTATGGCGCTCAACAGCTCCCTATCCATGCCAAAGCCACTCCATCACTATGTCGTGAAGCCGTGACCTGAAATCCAGGACCCGGTTCCTCACTGCCTTGGCCGCAGCCTCTCCGCGTCCATGCACCGGGTTGTCTGGGGCCGAAGGGAACGTCCTGTTGGAGAGGCACACAACAATGATATCCTCCTCCAGTGCCCACCAGAAACTTGTTCCCGTGAACCCGAGATGTCCTACGGCCCCCTTCGGGAAGTGCCTGCCAGCCGCTGATCTGCCAGGCGCAGGCGTGTCGAATCCCAGAGGCCACGGAGAGAGGGAGGAGGGGGGCGAAAGGAACAGGGAGACCGTCTCCTTTCCCAGGCCAACTTCGCCTTTCTCGCCCAAGTAGCCGGCCCTCAGTGCCAGGAGTGCGGCAACCACGCCACTCAAACTGCCGAACATGCCCGCATGGCCCGCCTCTCCCCCGAGCACCCAGGCGTTCAGGTCGTGCACCTCGCCTGCGACCACCCGCCCGCGCACAGGACAATATTCCGTGGGGGCATAGGTGCCTGGGCGCGGCCTATGCGCCGGGAAAAAGAGGCCGAGCCCTGGGAAGCGGCGCTCCAGGGCGCCTCCAAGCGACATCCCGAACAACCTCTCGGCCACGAGACCCAGCACGATGAATCCAAGATCGGAATAGACCCTCTCCCTCTCTTCCAGACCGATACCAGCCACGGCGCGCAGCGCGGCTTCTCGCCGCATTCCTGGCGGCATGTCCAACAGGTCCTCATAGAGGGGCAGCCATGAAGGAAGGCCGGAGGAGTGGGCCAGCAAGGCATGCAAGGGCACATCCGCCAGCTCCTCCCCTGCCGCCGTACCCAGCACGCTCCCCACCGGAGCTTGTACAGAGATCAGGCCGTCTTCCACTGCCGCCATCATCAGCAACGCAGTGGCCAACGGCTTGGTTATGGACGCCAGATCGTACAGCGTGGCGGTATCCACGCGGGGCGACCAGGGGGCATAGGTGATCC
>WFVQ01000029.1 GCA_015491585.1 Deltaproteobacteria bacterium | reverse complement strand
TGAAGGGAACCTCGGCCAGGATCCACGTCTATGGCTGCGAAATCCTTTACCCACTCGGCGTCTCCACTGAAGTCCCGGTCGCCGGTGGTGACCCATTTCTGGTATGTCACGCGCTGGCCCATCTCCCTCAGAAAACGGACGAACAGCCCGGATACCAAGGTCTTGCCCACACCGGTATCGGTGCCAGCGACGAAAAATCTCATCTTTTCTCTCCTGTCACCACAAACATCTCGTAGGTGGCCTTGACCGAGCCAAACATCTCCAGATATGCTGCCTCGACCCTCTCCAGCGCAGCCCTGCTCCTGATGAGCGGAACGCGGGACGACGGCACCACGCCAGTGGCCTTGAGCACCCTCAACATCTCCAACAGGGAGCCGTACTCCCTCACATCCACCAACCCCTCGGCCACACGGACCGCCAGGCACGATGAGAGGCTCCGGGCGAGATCATCGAGAGCAGCAAAACGGTCAGAGGGAAGGGAACGGCCAGCTCCCAGGGCCTTTTTCATGGCCGCTTCCAGCTCCCGCAGCGTTCCAGGCCCGAAGGCGGCCACCCCAACCACCCCTCCCTGGCGCAGGAGCCCGGCCCACTCCCTGACAGCGGCCAGGGCGGCCTCCCTCCCGTGTATCCAGGAAAGCCACTGGAACATGCCAGAGCTCACCACCAGATCGAACGAACCAGGCGGAAACGGCAGGGGGCCTAAGGCGTCCAGCACGAGAAGGGTGGCATGTTCCAGGCACTGCCGCTCCCTGGCGCGGACTATCATCCCTGGCGCTATATCCCCTCCAGCCAGCTTGGCTGCTGGCCAGCGGCAGGCCAGATCCTCCAGGAGCCGTCCTGTTCCGCATCCGAGATCCAGTATTGCACCGAACTGTCTCGACGGCAAACGCTCCAGCAGCACTTTCCCCAGCCCTCTTTGTACAGGAGAGAGCGCATCATAACTGCCTGCGGCCCTGCTGAAGCTCCTGGCCACCCTGCCTCGCCAGCATGACGAGCGCATCATAGCACGCTCCTCAAGAACATGGTTCCGTCATGGGAGAGAAAGGGAAGGTGCCCTGCCCTAACCACCTTGAGCCTGGCCCTGGCGGACGGCCGCGCAGACTCAGCCAAAGGGGCCACGGTATCGCGGGAGCCGTGAAGCATGTGGACATCGAAGGGATGATCATCGCCAAGGACAGGGAATGGGGCCGCAAGGTCGCGCAGTCCCTTCAGCAACTGCTCCAACCCCCAGAACGACACAAACTCCTCCTCCAACTCCTGGGCAAACCATCGGTAATCCTGCTTCTGCCCTGCAAAGCATCCCCTGTAGAACGACACCAGCCCCTGCCTCCTGTCTCTGTGCAATGCCGCCTCCAGCTCACCGATCTGCTCCAACGGATATACCCGCCTAGTCGATACCAGGACCACTCTCTCGACCATATCTCCCAACAACTCGGCCACCTTCACAGCGATTACCGCTCCCAGAGACCATCCCAGTATGGAAATCCTCTCTCCGATGCGTTCTTCGATCTCACCGCTTATGTCAATGGGAGAGAGCTCTGTCACAGGCTCCCGAACAAGGATGTAGTCGCGCTCCAGGCCGAGCCTGTTGAAGATGGCATTGCCGAATCCAAGTCCCGGCAGCAGGAGCACCTTTCCGGCATAGCCCCTTTCAACAAGATCCAACGACACCTTGCAGCACCCTCAACAGCCTCGCCAACTGCTCCCGAGAGGAAGCGGTGGTCAACGAAATTCGGAGCCTCGCCTCTCCTCTGGGAACTGTAGGCGGTCTGATTGCCTTCACATGAAAACCTGCTGCCCGCAATCTATCTGCCGCCTCGAGCGCAAGGGCGTTCTCACCCAGGATTACCGGCACGATATGGGAGCGGGATGGAGTGGAGACGCCCAGGTCTTGGCGAAGCCTCTGCCTGAACCAGGCGGCCGTGGAGAGCAAACGGCTCCTGATGCCCGACTCGCTACGAACGATTTCCAGGGCCCGCAACGCCGCGCCCAGGAGTGGAGGCGCCGGAGCAGTAGAAAAGATGAAGGGTCTGGCGACATTGACCAGAAACTCCCTCAACGAGGAAGAACAGGCTATAAAGGCGCCGTAACACCCCAGTGCCTTGCCAAAGGTGCCGATGTGGACATCGACCTCACAGGCCCTGTTCACGGCCACTACTCCCCGTCCTTCCCTACCCATGACCCCTATGCCGTGAGCATCATCAATGAGCAGGATGAATCCGAAACGCGCCCTCAGGGCAAGGAGTTCGTTGAGCGGCACCACGTCTCCGTCCATACTGTAGACACCCTCCACCACCACCAATACCCTGGACGGATCTTTCGCGCCCTGGAGCAGCTCCTCGAGATGGCCTGGATCGTTGTGCCGGAACCTGCGAAACCTGCGCCCTCCTAAACGTACACCATCGACGATGCTCGCATGGCAGAGCCGGTCCAAAAAGACCTGATCCACGGTAGTGGACAAGGCCGAAATCACCCCCAGGTTCGCCAGGTATCCAGAACCCATGAGCAACGCCGCCTCGGTGCCCTTCCATTGTGCGATAGCCTCTTCGAGCTCCCGGTGTATGTCGAGATTCCCGCTCATTAGCCTGGAGCCAGTGCTTCCGACCCCGAACCGCCTTGCTGCTGCAATAGCTGCCTCCACCAGCCTCTGGTCCCTGGAGAGGCAGAGATAATCATTGGAAGAGAGATCCACCACCTCGCCGCACGCGGCAACACTATCCCCGGCTACCGCGATCCTGGTCAGACTCCGGTACTCATCCCGTGCGGCTATCTCTGACAAAATCATCTTCCACGGTTCCATGCGCTCTCTTTCCTGTTCAGCGGTACGCTCCTTCCCGCAGTCCTCCCCTGCCCTGGGCAGGGCCGGAAACTGGGTAACTGGACCTTTCTCCTGGCGGGGATCAGTGGATCTGGCGCTTCGGAGCCCTATAAAATAGCACAAAAAAACCTCCCTTGCACACGGCGCGGGAGGGGAATGGTACAGAGAGGGGAGTTAGACGCCTTGAGACTGGCGCGTCTCGGGTTTCTCCTTGATATTCTGGACCAACTCGGAGACCTGAAGGCCCAGCGACACGCACTGCTGGCCCAGCATGCAGGCGCCGGCCTCCTCCTCTTCCAGATAGGTGCTCAAACGCTTCCCATCCTTCTCCAGGTGCACGACCCAGGCCTTTTTCTCATCGTCGTATTCAACGTCGACATCAATGGCGCACTGTCCTATGTCGGGATAGATCTCCTGGATCTTCTCGCACAATGCCTTCTTATCGATCATAGACTCCTCCTTTGTGTAGAGCTGAAAGGTTGCGCCTTGCGCGGCCAGAGCCTCTAAAAGGATCTGCCGCCTAATTCAATTACAGCCAAACAGCAGGAGGATGTCAAACACCCAGTTGAAATTTTCAAGCGGTAGCGACCTGGGCTGGAATCTCACCGCCGGCAGGGGCCATAGAGGGAAACTCGATCGCGGGCGAGAGCGAATAGTCCCAAGAAGGAGCGCTCTCCATGAGGGCCTTGGCTACCCGGTGGTGCAGAGCATGGCCACTCTTGACCGCCGTGACCTTGGCCTTGATTGGAGCGCCAAGCAGAGCCAAGTCTCCGATGAGGTCCAGGGCCTTGTGGCGCACGAACTCGTCGTCGAACCTGAGGCCGTCTCCGTTGAGCACGCCTTCATCTCCAACCACCACGGCGTTCTCCAGGGAACCGCCCAGGGCGAGCCCTTGACTGCGCAGCCACTCCACCTCTCTAAGAAAACCGAACGTCCTCGCCTTTGCTATCTCATTGCGGAAGACCTTGGAGTTGACCTTGGCGGCATAGTGTTGCCTCTCTATTGCCGGATGGGGGAAGTCGATCTCCACCGAGATGGAAAAGTGGTTAGCTGGCTCCAGACATACGACCCCGCCGCCGCTTGCAACTACAACTTCCTCTTTAAGCTCTATGCAGCGTCGCGGGGAGCGCTGAAGCCTCAGCCCCACACCTTGGATACCATAGACGAAGGGGGCCGCACTGCCATCCATAGCAGGCACCTCCGGCCCCTCGACGTCTATGTAGGCGTTATCCACTCCCAACCCTGACAAAGCCGCGAGGAGATGTTCGACCGTAGAGACACTCCATCCGCCAGAACCGACAGTCGTGGCATGGCTCGTGGAGAGGACATGCTTATAGGTACATGGTATGTAAGAGGCGCCGAGATCGCTGCGCCTGATGAGAAGACCGCTGCCTGCCGGCGCAGGCGACACCTTCACGGACACCCGCTCACCGGTATGGAGACCTATCCCGGAGAACTCCACCTTCTTCTTCAACGTATGCTGGAATACCGCCACAACCTTCTCCAATCCAACGAGATTTCGAACTTCTGGCGAACGAATCGCCAGACATCAAGCACGTTCCGTGCCAAATCCCACTGCCGTAATCCGCTCGAGTTAGGCGCATATAACGGCCTTGAACGTACGGCCGCCATACACAGGGGAAACCTTGTGGGACAAAAAAGTCTCTAAGCCTGGCAACTGAGACCAAAATGTCACTTCACCCCTAATAACAGGATACTCTTATTCAATCGAACTCGTACCTTACGGTTTCCATCCTTTAACCATGAGTTGGAGACGGAAAAATGGAACGGAACTGCTCAAGCCAAACAAATCAAGGCATGAGTGCAAAATTGTCCACGTCGAAGAGTCCCTGGTCGGTGAGCTTGAGGTGGGGTATCACTTCGAGGGCCATGAAGGTCAAGGTAGATAGGGGATCAGAGAGCCCCGGTGCTATGGTCCTGGCCCTCTCCTTCAAGGAGGCCAGGGCTTCAGCAAGGGGGGCCGGTTCCATGTTCGACACTATTCCGCCAACCGGCAAGGGCACACTCCAGGTCTTGGAGCCGTCAAAGACTACGAGGCCACCCTTCGCCTCTATCACCCTGTTCACGGCGATCTTTACGGCCTCGTCCGACGTGCCCGCACATATCACGTTGTGACAGTCGTGGGCCAGGGACGAGGCCAGAGCGCCCCTCGTCATCCCGAAGCCGGTGATCCGGCAGGCAGACGACCTTCCATGACCGTAGCGTTCCACCACAACCAGCTTTGCAAGGTCCCTGGAAGGAACGTAGTCGGGGAGGTCTGGCGGCACCTCGACACGGCGGGTCAAGAGGCTCTTGTCCACTGCGCCTATGCAGAGATGGCGCTGCCCCTCTGGTATGGACGGCACCTGCTCGATAGGATCCACCGCAAAGGAGTCGGCCAGAAAACCTGGATACCCGGCTGTTGCGGCAGGCCACTCCTCCAGGAGCACGCCATCCTTGACCACCATCGCCGCCTCGAACCGCTGCTCGTCCGCAAAAAGCACCAGATTCGCAGGCGCCCCCTCGGCTACTGCTGCGTATCTGCCTAACCCGTAATACTGCAGCGGATCGTGCGAGGCGGCCTTAAGGGCCAGAACAGGATCGACACCCAGTTCAACGGCCCTGCGGAGGTGATGGTCTATATGCCCGGTATCGAGAATGTCGTTGACGCTTTTGTCGTCGGTGCAGAAGCCTATCCTCCCAGGCCACCTCTCAATGGCCCCGTAGGCGTCGTCCCTGGAATGCTCGGCAGAGCCCTCCCGAAGAAAGACCATGACCGCGCCAGCGTCCAATTTCATGCCCAGGTCCCCAAGATCCTCGCTTTCATGATCATCCTCTATCCCTGCGGCGAAATAATCCTCCAACGCCTGGCCCGTCAGCCCAGGGGCGTGCCCGTTGACGCGCTTGCCAAGCCGCTTGGCCTCCTCGATAACGGCCACGGTGTCTGACTCCTTGTCCAGAACCGCAGGTATGTTCATGAGCTCTCCAAGGGCCAGGACCCTTTGGTGGCGCAGGAGCTCCTTGATGGTGGCAGCGTCGATAATACCGCCTGATGTTCCAAAGGGAGATGCCGGGACACATGAGGGAACCGCAAAGAAGAGTTCGCACGGCCCCTTGCCACCGTCCTCCATGAAGAATTCCAGCCCCCTCCTTCCCGCGACGTTGGCGATCTCGTGGCAGTCCGCAACTGCGTAAAGGGTC
>WFVQ01000028.1 GCA_015491585.1 Deltaproteobacteria bacterium | reverse complement strand
TTAGCTAATATTTTTGTGAAAAAAATGCGAAGGAGGTATGTCATGTCTCAGACCACCGGCACTCTCACCCAACAGGAGGTCACCGCAGCAAACGGTGTCACTCCGAGCTTCGCGCTCATAGCGTTAGCGGGCTTTATCTGTGCATTTGGTCTCTCTTTTGCCATCCACGCCCTGTTCGTAGGCCATCATCATGCATTTGGAACCACCAGGGAGGTCCCCTGGGGCATCCTGATTGCAAGTTACGCCTTTTTCGCTTCCCTGGCCACCGGGCTTACAATCATAGCATCACTTGGCCAGATATTCGGCGTCAAGGTATTGCAACCCATCGTGGGTCGCACGGTCTTCCTGGCCCTGGCGGCAATGGCAACGGCCCTGGCCAGCATCTCCCTGGAACTCGAAAATCCCTGGAGAGTGCCCATCTACGCCTTCCTTTCTCCCCATCCAGAGTCGAACATATGGTGGAAGAGCACCCTGTACAGCACCTACCTCTTCTTCATGGTCATCAACTTCGCCCTGCTCCAGATGGGACGCTTCAAGGCCGCCAAAAAGATGGCCCTGATCGCCTTGCTGGCCGTGGCCGCAGGAAATCTCAACCTGAAGGCCGACATGTCCTTGATAGGTGCCAGGGGATTCTGGAGGGATCAGTACATGCCGCTCTTCTTCGCCACCTTGGCAGTGCTCGAGGCCTGCGGCGCCATAATGTTCCTCACATGGCTCTCCAGCAAGCTGGCCAAGGAGGATCTCACCCAGGATATGAAGAGGGCCTTGTCCGCAGTAGGCAAGATTGCCTTGGGTTTCCTACTGATAGCAGCTACCTTCACGGCCTGGAAGATAGTGGACGGCCTAAGCCCCACCACTCATAACCCGGAGGCCATGCATCTCCTGCTCAAGGGAGACTTCGCCACCAACTTCTGGGTTGGTGAGTGCATCCTTGCCATAGCCCTGCCGCTCCTGCTCATCGGCGCCACACGGGCCCGCAATATAAACGCAATGGCGGCGGCTGGCCTCATTGGCCTGACCGGTATCTACTTCATCTTCTACGATCTGGTCATAGTGGGACAGTTGGTGCCTCACTTCCACAAATACAACATCGTGGACCTTCCGCGGTACTACTCCTACACCCCCTCTCTTCACGAATACATGATCATGATAGGGGGTATCTTCCTCTTTCTCACGGCCTATCTCATAGGCGAGCGTTTCTTCAGGAACCACGGGGCCTATGGGGGAAGGTTCTCCGCAAACAATGGAGAGGCAAAGATGCCCAATCTCTAAAGGAAGAAAACATATAGAAAAAAACGAGAAAGCCTTGGCAGATGCCAAGGCTTTCTCGTTTGGGAGAAGAGAGAGTTAATTACAAGACATGCGTTCGTCAACAAGCTGACCGTTCTCATAGGTCTTGACCACGACGCAACGATTGCCATAACTGGGCTGCGGAATCGCCTCCACTTTCTGCCATCCGTTGGAGGTCTGGCGCTGGTAGGTCACCGGCCTGTTGTATTGTCTCGCCTCTGCCGCCGCCCTCTTGGAGACCTCAGCAAGACTCCCGCCAGCAACCGCTCCCAAGGCCCCGCCGATCACCGCGCCGCGCCATGGATTGTCATGATCTATCAGGGCTCCGGCTGCAGCCCCTATCGCACCTCCCACCGTTGCACCCTCGTAGTTGGACTGGGTAGGAGCACAAGCCGAAACGGCGACGAGAAAGGCAACGGCCAACAGCACCGATATGGGTTTAGAAAGTGTATCTGCCCTCATAACCTGATACCTCCATAAACAAATCTGTCTAAAACTATTATCGAACATCCCCCGGCTTCTTTCCACTATATGGAGCAGAGAAGAAAAGTCAAAAAAAAAAGCCCCTCTTTCGAGGGGCATGAAAATAATCCCGGCGGTGACCTACTCTCCCACCCACTGACGGGGCAGTACCATCGGCGCTGAGGGGCTTAACTTCCGAGTTCGGAATGGGATCGGGTGTTTCCCCCTCGCTATAGCCACCGGAAACTCACTTTCATCTAAAAATAAATAAATATGGGAAATACCTCCTGCGTCCACGTGAGAAGATATATAGAAATATGGTCAAGCCGCACGTCCAATTAGTATCGGTAGGCTGAGAGTGTCGCCACTCTTACACCTCCGACCTATCAACCTCGTCTTCTCCGAGGGGACTTTAGGGGCTTGCGCCACGGGAGAACTAATCTTGGGGTGGGCTTCCCACTTAGATGCTTTCAGCGGTTATCCCATCCGAGCGCGGCTACCCAGCAGTACCACTGGCGTGATAACTGGAACACCGGAGGCTCGTCCATCCCGGTCCTCTCGTACTAGGGACAGCTCCCCTCAGTTCTCCTACGCCCACGGCAGATAGGGACCAAACTGTCTCACGACGTTTTAAACCCAGCTCGCGTACCGCTTTAATGGGCGAACAGCCCAACCCTTGGGACCTTCTCCAGCCCCAGGATGCGATGAGCCGACATCGAGGTGCCAAACCTCCCCGTCGATATGGACT
>WFVQ01000027.1 GCA_015491585.1 Deltaproteobacteria bacterium | reverse complement strand
CTCCCTCACTGTCATTTCGTTGCCAAGGCCGTGGCCGTGGCAGTGGCCCTCCTTGATGAGGGCGAAGAAATTTTCGTCCGAAGACTCATCGGCGTTGTGGAAGATGCCGGCCGCAATGGGATAGTAGCGGCAGGTCACCGGCCTGTCCTCGTAGATTACGCAGCCGTCGTCGTGGAGGAACGGGCATGGATTCCCCTTGGTCTCCAGCATCTTGAGCAGCGGGACCGGAAGCTGGGTGTTCTCTATCTCGGACACGGTGGTATAGAACGAGAGGAACTCCATCGAGGTGGCGCCGAGCCGTCTCTTCATCCTGATCACGTCGCCTGGAGTCAGCATGATGGTGGCGCCGCGGCAGCAGCGGGTGAAGCAGGAGAGATCCCTGTCGCACTGGAAGGATATGGTTGAATCCAGGTCGAGCCTGACCGGAACGACGATCTCTTTCTTGTCTTTGGGAGCGAACATTATGTACCTCTTTTGGTGATTTGTTGAGTAAGGATCGGAGGCAGTAATACTATAATTGCATAGGAACTACAATATCCGCTTCATACCTTAAGGCGGTGATATGTGTAGGCGGTCACCCAGTGCTTGAAGCGTGGCTGTCCAGAAGCTATGTTTGCTGATAATGGCTGGAGGTTACGCTCCTGCCCAGCCCTTGGATTCAACGGATCAATGGAGGTTTGCCATGAACAGGACTATGGGCGTAATTGTTGTCCTTTCGCTTTTGTTTCTTCCCTCGCTTTCCCTGGCCGGCGATGTGGGAGATGCATTGGTGTTTCCCTATTATCAGGCCTCTTCCATCACTGATACCACTTTCAACATCTACAACGTGGCGGAGTCGGGTACGTGCCAAACAGTTATGGTGGAGATACACGCCCAGGGAGACGGCTCCATATTGGATTCCTTCTGCGTGGCAATGGCGCCAAATGACATGCTGTCGTTCAAGCTCAGCCGTGATTCGTCGGGCTGGGTGGTTTGGAGGAGTGTCACTACCGAGTCAGACGGATGCTCAATGGACAACTGCGACTGTACTCAGCTCGGTGTGTCACCATTGACCGACCAGGCCATTACTACGTCGGGAGGTTCGTCCTGCCATCTTAGTCCAGAGGTGGGATATGCAGTGGCCTATGCTGTGGACGATTGCAACTCTTCCATTCCAGAGGCCAATGCGACCTTAGCAGGGATGGAGCTCATTAAGGAGAACGGCATGGGGAAGACATATGGGATGACGGCTCATGCCATAGATGTGAATGCCTCCTCCACTGATTGGTCAGACTGCACATCTTCAGCCTCAGGTACGAAGAATTGCAGGCTTGCGCTGTTGGCTTCGAGCCTGAGGAGTGAGAAGTTGGTAATTCCCTATAGCTGGAACAGGGCCGCGTTGATACTCACAGTTCCCTCATTCGGTGATCCGCAGATTTCCACGGAATGGCGTATGAGCGGAGCGGTAGGGGACGATGAGATCACTCACGATCTCATAGGATGCGGGTTCCTTAGATTGAACGAAGGGGTGACGCTGTTCGTCAGCGACGACGGCACTTCTATATCCGATTCTGCTCCCTATTACTATCCGGTCAATGCAGTAAGTGTTGTAAACTTCGCAGGCGTGACAGGCAGCTCAGGGCTCACAGACGCCAGGAACTTCTTTGCAAGAGGTGATCTCTCCGCATGGGCACTTGGACTGGTAATCAGCGATATGAGCGACAGAAAGGGATTCGTCACCTGGAAAGTACCTCAGTGGGTCGATGGCTATTCGGGCGTGTTGACCGCTGACTTCTCTGCCGACCAGCCCAACAATTATATAGAATTCCCATTCAGGAATGTGATAGGGACCATTTTTTATGCCATCAATGATGATCTCGCATGGATGACCGTTCCATCTCAGTAGGTTATGGAGGGGATGGCCCCGTGGACAGGCGCGCCAGCCGTCCCGCTTTTCTTGAAGGGGGGCGTTCTGTGTCTGCTATCCGGACCCGCGGGCTCTCCAAGACCTATCGGCTGTACCGCCATCCCTCCCATCGTTTGAAGGAACTCTTCTTCAGGAGGGACTGCCATGACAGGGTGGATGTCCTCTCTGGTGTGGATCTGCTGGTAGAGAGAGGCGAAGGCTTCGGCATCATAGGGGACAATGGGGCAGGTAAGAGCACATTCCTCAAAATAGTCGCCGGCACCCTGGCGCCTACAATGGGGGAGATAGAGGTTAATGGTCGTGTGGCAGCGCTCCTCGAGCTGGGCGCCGGATTCCATCCTGAGTTCACGGGAAGGCAGAACATCTATCTGAATGCCTCTCTGCTGGGAATGACCAGGGACGAGATAGCGGCCAGAGAGAGCGAGATCATATCGTTTTCAGAACTGGATGAATACATCGACAGACCGGTCAAGACCTATTCATCTGGCATGCACGTGCGCCTGGCATTCAGCATAGCGACATGCATAGATCCCGACATCCTTATAATAGATGAGGCGCTCAGTGTAGGAGATCAGGCCTTCCAGAAGAAGTGTATAGAGAGGATGTTGAGGTTCAGAGATGAAGGCAAGACCATGCTTTTTTGCAGCCATAGCATGTACATGGTGAATCAGCTTTGTGACAGGGCCATGTGGCTGCATAAAGGAAGGGTGAGGATGGTGGGAGAGGCCGTTGAGGTCACAGCCGCCTATGAGGACTATGTCCGGGAGAAGACCGCTGGGCCCGCGACAGAAGAGGCAGAGACGGTGCGGGCAGCGGAAACAGAATCTCCTGTCATATACGTGGAATCCATTGAGCTCAACGGTGTGGATCGGGAGGTGTCCATAGACACGGGGGCACCGCTGTCAGTCAAGATATCAGTCCATAGTCACACCTCTGATCCCTACTGGATCGTGGCGGGCATAAGGAGGAATGACGATCTGGTATGTCATGGAGCCAGTCAGGCGACCCATGAGGGCGGAGAGCCCATGCGAGGTCCAGGCAAAGGAGTGGTGGAGCTCTACTATCCATCCATTCCTTTTCTGCACGGTACGTTCTATGTGGTGGTATTCGTAGTGGATGAGAGCGGGTTGCATGTGTACGACAAACGTGAATCAGAGGCATTCAAAATAGTTCCTCCTCGCCAGTGGAATCAGGAGATGGGACTCCTGGCCCTGGAGTGCCGCTGGAGGCGGCTTTAGCGCCGGACGGTGAAGATAGTCTATTTCGTAGAGTCCACTGCCCTCTTTGGGGGGACGAAGGTCATCTTCAGGCAGGCAGAGGCCCTAGCCCGCAGAGGACACGATGTTTTGGTAGTATCCCCAGAGGAGAGGCCGGCCTGGTTTGAAGGGGAATTGGCTTTTGTCAAGGGGCTGGTCTCGGATCTTCCTCATATGGAAGGGGTGGATTGGTTCATAGGCACCTATTATCTCCATCTGCGCGATATGTTCAGCCTTTCTTCGGTGGGTGCTCGGATGTTCCATCTTAGCCAGGGTTACGAGGGCGGATGGCCGGAGGCCGAACCATATATCCATGAAATAGAGTCTGTGTACCGGCTGCCGCTTCCGCGGCTTGTTGTCTCCAGGGAGTTGAAACGCCGTCTTAGACGCATGTTCGGTGGCAGATACTACGTGGCTGGCCAGGGGATAGAACATCGATACTTCCATCCTGCAGAGAGTGGGATGGCGGAATCCCATACTGTGCAGAGGGTCTTTTTGATGGGTACGTATCCGGCCTCCGTGAAGAATGTCGAGCGTGCCCTCATAGCCCTCCGTCTTGCCAAGGAACGAATGGGGGCCAGCTTTCAACTGGTCAGGATCACCACTTCGGACACCCGCGCGGAGGAGGAGGAACTTTACGGGCCCATAGACCGTTATCATGTCGCCCTCGCTCCCCATGAGGTCGCAGAGGTCCTGCGGGAGGGGGGGGTGATGTTGTGTCCCAACATGGCAGGCGAGGGCTTCGGCCTTCCTGCCGTGGAGGCTATGGCATGCGGGGTGCCCGTGATTCTCTCTGCGATACCCAGTCACATGTCGTTCTACTGGAAGAGAGACTATGCTATTTTTGTGGATCCAGAAGATGTCTATTGCATGGCCCTTGCGGTGTCCAAGCTTCTGCCCGAGGCGGGAATCAGGGCGAAACTGGCCAAGAAGGGGCTGCGGGTGGCGCAGCGGTTTCGTTTCGAGGCCGTGGCCCGGAGGATAGAGTGGAGTCTGAAGATGGAGGGTGTTGTGCGGAGGATCGTTGGCAGAAGGGGGCTAAATGGCTGAAAAGAGAAAGCTGGCGGTGTTGATGTTGCGCGCAGGATGTGCCGGCGTTGAGGAGGTGGATTTCTCCATTGATTTCTGTATCAGAAGGACCTTGAGGAATCTGCATGACTGGATAGGAGTGGTGGTGGATGCAGGGCAGGAGGTAACGGCCGGTGACATGCTGGAGATGTGCCGGGGCGCTGAATGGCTATTGGTGGTTACGGATAAAGAGATCGTGGTGCCGCGGCGGGCCGCCGAGGTGCTCCTCTCTACGTGCAAGGCCAATCCTGGCGCTGTCTCTGTCCCTGTAGTCAACGAGGGGCCTTGCGCCGTCCAAGTGGCCGACATCCCCGCGCCTTACCACAATTTCGACAATCTGGAGGAGCTCGCCGGGATCTTCGCGTCTGCCAGGGGTGGCCGCTGCCAGGAAGTGGCTGCGGAAGAGACCGATTTTGGAGTGGTTTTGATGCCGGTTTCCTTTATGGCAGATATGGACCCTGCTGCTCCATTCAGCCGGCTGGCGGAGGAGTTGCGTTCCCTTTCCCCCAGGTGCGTGGTGGCTCAGGGAGCATTGATTCACAGGTTTGGGGATTACTACGGTTCAGTGAGACACGACCTGGTGGAGTTGGTGCCCCTGGAGTCCCGGTTGGTCTTGGACATAGGATGCGCCAGGGGCGCGACTGGCAAGGCGCTTAGGGATCGCCTGGGACCAGGGTGCACGCTGGTTGGAGTAGAGATGAACCGCAGTATGGCGGAGTCTGCGGCGGAGATCTACGACCGTGTTCTGGTCGGTGATGTCTCCTGCGTAGATCTCCCGGATGGTATCGACGCCGCTATAATGGGGGACGTGCTGGAGCATTTGTCCAATCCTGGCGCCGTACTGGAGAAGGTGGCAGGGGCATTGTCAGACGGCGGGGTCTTGATCGGGAGTGTGCCCAATGCAGGACACTGGTCCATAGTGGCTTCTCTTCTCCAGGGTGAATTCGAGTACATCCCCGTGGGCCTTACCTGTGTCACACACATCAGGTGGTTCACCGAGAGATCGCTTGAGCGGCTTCTTGGTGATGCAGGCCTCCGTCTCGACAGGATCGAGAGGGACATGCCTCCTCCTCTTCCTTCGGGAGAGATGGTCATAGCAGCCGCCGAACGCCTTGGTATAGGTGATGGGGTCTCGCTCCGCACCGCAGAACTCCGTTTTGTGGCCAGGAAGGTCGCCTGATGGCGTTGGGATTTATAGGCAGATTCTTCGGCAGGCGTGGAGCCGGAGAGCAGGGTGTGCTCCCTGTGATCACCTGGCTGGACTCAGAGGAGTCGCTTTCCCTTGAGGCATATTATTCATGGCAATGGTTCCGCCGAGCTGTTGCCGGATGTCGCGATGGCGGAGAGAAAATGGAGCTTTTATGCCTGCATGGTGACCCAGAAGCGGTCACAGTGGGTGCTCTATCCTCGATACTGGAGGGTGTAGGCGTAGATGCAGGAGCGGTTCTGTTCAAAGGGCCTTCGGTGCTCTTTCCCGTGGGGCTGGACAAGGTGTTGAAAGCGTCGGTTGGAGATGGGGCCGGTGAGTGCATCGTGGCTTGTGACGTCCGTTCGGCGTATTCGTTGGGAGATTCCAGTCATTTCCCCTACTATACTCTTGGGGGGTTCATGCGTTTCGCCGAGGAGATGGCAGAGCAGGGCATGGCAGAACCGTCGCGAAACAGGGTCTTTGGTCTGTTTCTTGGGCCAGGGCTCATGGGCTCGAATGAGTGGAGAGACGTTCCTGTCTGGGAGCTGCCGTTCGTGCTTCCTGAGGATATGGTCTCCTGGTCCAGCAGATGGGTGATTCATCCTTTTGACGACTATTACTCTCATTCAAGGAGAGAACTCCTGGATTTGATCCCAGGAGAGCCGAAAAGGGTGCTGGATATAGGATGCGGAACGGGTGCGTTCGGAGAGCTCCTGCGGAGTCGCTTAGGGGCATTGGTGGTGGGTGTGGAACTGGATGAGCAGGCCGCCGCCCTGGCCTCCAAGCGGCTGGATGTAGTGGTCCAGGGGGATATCTGCCAAGTGGATCTGTCGAGTCTGGGAGGAGATTTCGACCTCATATGCTGCAATGATCTATTGGAGCACGTGGGCAATCCGGTTGGGCTGCTCAACGATCTGAAGACGGTTGTTTCTCCTGGGGGCTATCTATTCCTCTCTATCCCCAATCTGCTCCACGGTGAGGTGGTGTGCGAACTGCTATCCGGAAGGTGGGACTATGTGCCCGCCGGCCCCCTCTGTTATGGACATCTCCGTTTTTTTACCATGACAACCATCGATGAGATGCTGGCGATGGCAGGGTGGAAGGTGGTTCGTGCGGAACCCTTAGCAGGTCCACTCTCTCCTTACATGGCCGAGAGGGTGCAGCAATTGCGGGCATCGGGCCTTGTCGCTGACGAGAGGGAACTGGAGCGGATAGGATATATAGTGGTGGCAAGGAGCTCAGGCGGCCAATGAGCCTGATATCCGCAGTAATAGTCAATTTTTTTTCTTCAGGACTCACCTGCCGGGCCGTAGAATCTCTCAAGGAGGAACGTCAGGGCGTAAGGTGCCGTATATGGGTAGTAGATAACAGTTGTAATCAGGAAGAGGCTACACGTATCGCCACCCTTCTCCCCTCTGATGTGGAGTTGATAATAAATGGACGGAATGTTGGGTTCGGCGCAGCGTGCAATCAGGTCTTTGTCCGAGATGAGGCTCCTTATCTACTGCTGTTGAATCCAGATGCCGCGCTGGCCCCGCGGGCCCTATCCACTCTTCTCGACGTCATGGAAGAAGAGCAGGAGTTGGGAGCTGTGGGCCCTATGGCATTTTGGGACGACGAGTGCATGTTCCTGATGCCCCCTAACATCCCGCCGTTAGCCTTTAGGGAGCTATGCCTTCCCAGAGATAGGCCGTTTTCCCTGCCGGTATATCTGGACTCCCTATTCTGGCGCCGATATATACTCAGCTACTGGCGTTCCAGCACGGCACTGACCTTTCAGCCGGACTTGTGCGGTGGTCATGTCTTGCTGCGCCGTGAGGCAGTTGAGGAGGCCGGAGGCCTTTTTGATCCGCGTTTTTTCATGTATTTCGAGGATACAGATCTCTTCTTAAGGCTGCGCAAGAAGGGGTGGAAATTGGCCATTTGCAGAGAAGCACGGGTAGTTCACCACTACAACCAGAGCGGATCGACCCGGGCGCACCGCCTCTCGAAAGAGGAGTTCATGGCGGCCTCCCACAGGCTCTTCATCCAAAAACATTTCTCCAAGAGCAACTGGCTGGGGAGGCTTCGGCCGTTATGGAAGCTCTTAGCCGCGCGCGACCACATCGAGGTGGTGGAGCTGGAAGCGGCGCATAGGCCGCCGGAACTACATGTGGAATCAGGGCTGAGGGATGGATGGCTGCTTGAAGTCACGCCGTCGCCTGCTATGGTCCCTATGATAGGTCATTTCGGCAGGGGAGAGAGGGTGATATGGCCTGAATCTGTTATCCCCTGTTTTGTGCCAGGAGTATACTACTTTAGGATTTCTGATCCGGACAGCTTCTGGGCGCCAAGAAGGATTCTCAGGATGGAGATTCGCAATGGTTGAGAAAGGCGGTTGGCACCTCGACGTCCCGATGACTGTGCGCAGCTATGAGCCTGGAGATGAAGGTCCTATTTTGCGGCTGTTTCAGGAGGTGTTCAGGGTCCATCGTTCTCTGGAACACTGGAGATGGAAATTTCAGGAGAATCCTTGGGGGAGGGAGCGTATTTCCACATCCTGGATAGATGGTGAGCTCGCGGGCCATTATGCTGGATATCCGGTCCCCTTTCTCTTCGATGGGCGGGAGGAGGTGGTATATCAAGTGGGAGACACCATGACCAATCCGCGATTCAGGCATGTTGGAAGGAGGCGGACCAGTGTGCTGGCCCGGACGGCCGACCATTTTTATCGCCACTTTTGCCAGGGGCAGATCCCCTTTTTCTATGGTTTCAACACAGGCAAGATCCACAAGTACGGCAGGATTTTTTTGAGATATGAACCTGTCGCTACTGTGATGTCATGGCACGCTGAGGTGGGCGATCCACTGCCTCCATCCAGGTTGACGGCTTGGCTAAAGGGGTACAGGATAGAGCGCGTATCACGGTTTCCAGAAGAGATCGACCAGTTTTTCCAGCGCGTGGCCCACAGATATGGAAACCTCGTGGCCAGGAGGGCCTGTTATCTCAACTGGCGTTACTGCGATTGCCCCGACCAGGACTACCTCTCTTTCCTTCTCAGGGCCAGGGGACGTTGTGCAGGGTTTTGGGTATTCAAGCGGCAGGGGGATTCGTTGCTGTTGGGAGATGCATTGTTCGAGGGGCCAGAGGCGGCCTGTTGGAGTCTGAGGGCGGTGGTGCACGGGCTGGCCATGGGTGGGGAGCATGTACGCTCCATCGTAGGATGGTTCGGAGAGAGGCCGTCGTGGTGGGTGGACTTTTTGAGGTCTTTTGGGTTTACTGCGGAACCCGAGGAAAACGGTTTAAAGATGGTGGTTATAAGGTTCGGCGAAGCCATCGATCCCAACACCTTCGGTGACTCCCTCTATTATACATGGGGGGACAGCGATTTGTTCTGAAACAGTCTTGCGTGGTCATATGGAGAGCTCCAAGGAACATAATTTCATACCGTATGAGGTATCGGCCCTGCCAAAGGGGCCCTATCTGGTCTTTGCTCCACATCCCGACGACGAGACAATCGGTATGGGAGGGACCATCGCCCTTGCCTCAAGAGCAGGGGTGGATGTGACGGTAGTCGTAGTCACCGATGGCGCGGCAGCAGGCGATCCTGCGACGAGGCGGAGTGAGGCGCACAAGGCGGCGGACATCCTTGGGGTGAAGCATCTACTGTTTTGGGATCTGCCCGATCGGGGCCTGGTCGCTACTGGCTTGCCCCGTCAGAGACTGGAGGCAGTGGTAGATGAGATTCAGCCGGGGACCGTATTTGCACCTGGACTCTTAGATTTTCATCCCGATCATCGGGCATTTACTCTCTTCCTTCTCTCTTTTTTAGATGGTAGGGGATTCGATGGTGAGATCTGGCTATATGAAACCTTACGGCAGGGAGAGGTGAACAGGCTCTTGGATATAACTCCTGTTATGGAGTTGAAGCTGGATGGCATACGTGCATATGAGAGCCAACTGATACAACAGCCGTATGACGACGTCGCCATATCCATCAACCGGCTGCGCGCGGTGACGCTTGGATCAGCGGTGCGTTATGCGGAAGGTTTCTGGGCTGTTGGCGAGTGGGGTGGTGGTGTAGGCGAAACCCTGGATCAGGTTGAGGGATATGTAGATCATATGCCACGGCACCGAGGGGGGGCATTGGTGTCGGTGGTAGTGCGCACCAAGGACCGTACCAGGCTTCTCGAAAGGGCGCTGCGAAGCATCAGGCGCCAGACCTATCGGCCCATAGAGGTGGTCCTGGTTAACGACGGTGGCCCTGCTATAGATGACTTACTTTTGGAGCGGGCGTTGGGGGATCTCTCCTTCAAATATGTCCATTTCCAGGAGAACCAGGGGAGGGCCAAGGCCGTAAATGCAGGTATAGAGGCCGCCGGGGGCAAATATGTCTCTATGCTTGACGATGATGACGAATATTATCCAGATCATTTGCAGGTCCTGGTCGAATTTTTGGAGTCGCACGATTTCAAGATCGCTTATACCGACTGCAAGGTGGTCCATCACGCATATGATCAGGAAACGAATAGAATAGCTCCGGTTGCCGAGGGGGTATTCGCGGAACCCTTCGACAAGAACAGATTGCTGTTCGGTAATTATATTCCCTTCAATTCTTTACTATTCAGGCGGGAGGTCCTGCAGGAAGTGGGTGGGGTGGACGAGGAGTTCGAGCTCTACGAGGATTGGGATCTCCTGATACGGCTGTCCAGACTGTATCCATTCTACCACATTCCCAAGATAACCTGTCAGTACAATCAGTGGTCCTCCGAGCAGCAGATAAACCAAAGAGACGTAGAATATATGGCTGCGGCCGAAAGGGCGGTTGTGGCGAAACACATGGGAGAGATCACCCCAGAGATACTCCTTTCTCTCAGACAGGAGAAGGACCGCAAGGCCCACCATGCACTTGTGGTGGCCAGGAGGCTGAGGGAGCTGAGGGCCAGGAAGGACGGGCAGATAGCCCGCCTCAGAGATGCTGTTGCTGCCAGGGATCAGCGTATCGCGTCGCTTCTCGATATGGTGAGAGGCCAGGAGGATGTTATAAGAAATCGTGAGGAGATAATAGGACAAAAGCAGGAGCATATACGCCATCTCGAGGGCGAGATGGCTCTGATGCGTTCATCCCTGGCATGGCGCACATACGAGAGATATGCAAGGGCCAGGGAGAGGCTTTTGCCGCCTGGCACGCACCGGCGTGGAGCATATGAGAGGCTCTTGAGGGCATTGCGGGGCCGTGGCTGTGGAGAGGCTGGATATCTTGCCAGGAGGGCATTTCATGTCATCAGACATGAAGGGATGGCGGCTTTTCTTCGGAAGGCCGTTGCACATGTACGGTGCCGCGGTGCTTCTGTTTCTGGACAGCAACCGGCGGAGCGGTACGAGAGATGGATTGCCCAGAATGAGGAAAGGCTCGATGGAGAGGCCGTCAGGAAGCTTCTCGACTCCCTGGATTATAAGCCCAAAATCTCTATAATCACCCCGGTGTACAATGTTGATCCCGGACTCCTGTCAGAATGCGTCGGGTCGGTACTCGATCAGACCTATCCCCACTGGGAACTGTGTATTTATGACGATGGCTCTATTGAGGAGGCTACGAAGAGGGCGCTGGCCTCCCTGGAGGAGAGCGACGAGAGGATAAAGGTCGGCTTTGGGGCCGAGAACCTCGGGATCGCCGAGGCATCCAACAGGGCACTGGAGATGGCAGAAGGAGAGTTTGTCGCGCTTCTGGACAATGACGATGTGCTCGCCCCGAATGCGCTAATGGAGGTCGTGCTCGCCCTGAACCGGCAGCCTGATCTCGATTATCTCTACAGTGACGAAGACCGTATAGGAGGAGACGTCGGTGGTCGCCATTCCCCCTTTTTCAAGCCCGACTGGAGCCCTCATATGCTTTTTAATTGTATGTATACAGGCCATTTCTCGGTTTACAGGCGGTCTGTGGTGGAGAAGGTGGGAGGCTTCAGGAAGGAATATGACTACTCACAGGACTACGACCTGGCCCTCCGTGTGACAGAGGCCACGGACAGGATATATCACATTCCCAAAGTGCTATACCACTGGCGGGAGATCCCGTCATCCGCATCTGCGGGCGGCAAGCCATATGCCAGAAAGACCAATATAGCAGCACTGGAGGATGCTGTCAGGAGACGCGGATATCAGGCAGATGTGATCGAATACCCTTTTGCAAACAGGGTGAGGTTCAGGCTGGAGCAGCCTCCGAAGGTGTCCATCATCATACCCACGGACAGCGAGAAGAACATCTTCAACTGTATAGATCTGATACTCTCCCGCACCTCTTATCCCCACTACGAGATCGTGGTGGTCACAAACTCTGCCTTGGCCTCAAGGCTTGAGGCTTATTATCAGGATTCCCGCGTGAGATGCGAACGGTATGACGGAGAGTTCAACTTCTCCCACAAGTGCAACTTGGGAGCCGAGTCGGCCGCCGGTGAATTGCTTCTTTTCCTAAATGACGACATAGAGGTGACCCATGGCCCGGATTGGCTTGAGGAGCTGGTGTCGGTATGCCAGCTTGACGGCGTGGGAGGGGTCTCTCCAAAGCTTTATTACGAGAACGATACCATACAATTCGCAGGAATGGTGACAGGGGTGAGAGACTTCATCGGAACGGCCTTCCACTGCCACCACAAAGATTCGGGCTTCTATTTTAATATGATCCAGTCGGAAAGAGAGGTGTCGATACTCTCAGGAGCATGTATGCTTGTCCCTGCAAAGATCTTCCGCGAGGTAGGAGGCTTCGACGCCCACAACACGCCAGTGATGCATTCCGACGTGGATCTCTGCTTCAGGATACGTGATGCTGGTTATTCTCTGATCTATACTCCCTTTGTCTCTTTGAGGCATATTGGGCATCTTTCGCTCAGAGAGGTGGACAGGCATCCATTTCAGCAGGACAAGGCGGCACTCTATCTGCTGAAGAAATGGGGTGACTATCTGAGCTACGATCCCTATTTCCCGCCAAACATGCGCTTTCTTCTCTTCGAAGATGGAGATGTGACCTGGAATCTCTCTGCGTCCAGATGCCCGGACCGCTCCACGGCAACGAAAGATGTGCTCTTTGTATCCCATGATTTCAGCCTTAGCGGCGCCCCTATTCTTGTGTTCAATCTGGCCAAGCAGTTGTGGGATGGCGGAGTCTTCGTCACGGTCGCCTCCCCCGTGGACGGAGAGTTAAGACATATGTACGAGAAGGTCGGAATCCCCACCATCGTGGATGGCAGTCTCGCCTCTTCGCCGCTCCACGGAACTAAGAGGATCATGGCCCATTTCGATCTTGTTGTGGCAAATACCCTTGTCATGTGGCCTGTGGTCCTCGCTGCTAAAGAGATAGGTGTGCCCGTCATGCTCATGGTCCATGAATCTATGGCTGGCAAGGCCTTGGCCGCCTCCATGCCAGAGGTGTCAAGGGCGCTAAGGACAGCCGATAGGGTGATATTCGCGTGCAGGAGAAATGCTTCGCTGTACGAAGAGTTTCTGGATGCAGGCAATTGGGAGATATTGCCTTACGGCACCAAGCCGCTGGAATGTCCGCGAAAAGGAGAAGAGAATGGATGCTTGGTGATTCATATAGGTAGTATTGAACCCAGGAAGGGACAAGACGTGTTTTTAGATGCCATGCAGAGCGTGCGGGCAGCGGTCCCAGAGGCCAGGGCCATCATGGTGGGCAGGCAGCTCGACAATCCAGAGGCGATTCCTTTTGGGAGGGAGGTACGGAAAAGACTATCTTCTATGGAGGGAGTCGAGTGGCTAGGTCAAGTGGATCACGATGAGATCGCCTGCCTGCTGGCAGATGCCGCTATATTTGTCTGCTCTTCTCGTGACGAAGTTTTTCCGCTGACTATACTTGAGGCCATGTCTATGGGAAAGGCCATTGTGACCACCGATGTCGGAGGGGTCCGCGAGATGTTGCGAGATGGAGAGGAGGGAGTGATCGTCCCTGTTGGGGACTCCAAGGCCCTTGCAAATGCGGTTATAGAGCTGTGCAGGAATGAAGAGCGCCGGATATCCATAGGGCAGAAGGCCAAGGAGCGTTTCGATAAAGATTTCACGATTCATGCCTTCGCTGCGCGCTTTGAATCTATGGTTGCGAGAATTCTGGGATGAGGATGGTGATGCGACGCCTCATGCAGAGGATACGCGCATGTCTTGGAGGCAGGCGTTCTTCGGGATACGGTTCGTGGATTAGGAGAAATGAACCGTCGGCCAGCGAGCTGCGTAGACAGCGTGCTGCCCAGGCCGGTTTTAGTAAAAGGCCAAAGATCAGCATAATCGTGCCGGTGTTCAATCCAGACCCAGCAGTCGTCAGGGAGATGTTTCGCTCAGTGGAGGCCCAGACATATGACAATTGGGAACTATGTGTTGCCGATGCCTCCACCAGTGAGAATGCGGTCTCCGAGGTCCTCGCGTCCTGCAAGAGGATTGGGCAGAGGGTCAGGTTGATACGGCTCGAGCGGAATCTGGGCATATCTGGTAATACCAATGAGGCACTCTCTCTGGCTACAGGAGACTATTGTCTGTTCCTCGATCACGACGACGAACTGGCTCCATTCGCACTGTTTGAGATGGTGGCGCTCTTGAATCGGCGTCCAGGTGCTGGGTTCATCTATTCCGACCGTGATATAATTACCGAGAATGGCGTCAGATTGTCACCTTTCTTCAAGCCAAATTGGTCTCCCGATCTCCTCTTGTCCCAGAATTATCTCTGCCATGCAGCGCTGATCCATAAAGAGATAGCGGACTCCTTAGGTGGCTTCCGCCGCGAGTATGACGGTTCTCAGGACTACGACTACTTTCTCAGGGCCACAGAGCTCGCTGGAAAGATAGAGCATCTCCCCAAGGTGCTGTATCACTGGCGAATGGTGGAGGGTTCGTCGGCCGTGGACTCCGGGGCAAAGCCTTACGCCTACAAAGCAGCAATAAAGGCACTTGCAGCGGCTCTGAATAGGCGTGGATGGGATGCAGAGGCAAGGCACGGTTTCGATAAGGGATACTACGAGATATCCTTTTCATTCCAGGGGCGCAGTTGGGGAGTGGTGTTTCTGTGCGGCAGCGCTGGAGAACAGGTTGATGCCCTGGCCAGACGTTTTGGGGCCAGAGGCGCTGCTCGCTTTGCCGCACTGGTTTCTACCCAGAAGCCTCTACAAGGAGGTTCAGGACCGCAGGAGATAAAGTATTTCCAGGTGTCCGGTGATGGCGATGCCATTACTGCCCTCAACAGGGCAGTGGAGTGGATGGATACCGATGTGGTTCTCTTTATGGATCTCAGATACTGCGGAGACTTGGAAGTGGTGGTTCCGGACTCCTCGTTGGGGCTTGCGGCCAGGAGTGATACTGCTCTGGTCGTTCCCAGGATAGTCCAGCGTAACGGCAATATCATTTCGACTGGCCTGGCTTTCTCCCGTGAGGCCATCCTGCGCCTCCATCAAGGGTTCCCGGCAGATAGTATAGGTTACAATGGCATGGCCAGATGCCTGCACAATGTGAGCGGATGCGAACCTATCTGTTTTCTGTTCTCAAAACGGGCCTTCCTGCAATTGGGTGGTTTTTCCGCCGTATTTCCAGGGCTGTTTGCATCGGAATTCGCAATTCGGGGCCGCGGCATAGGGTTGCTGACCTGTTATGATCCAAGTTTCGAGGCCGTCGTCTCTTGTGCGCCGCCTTTGACCAGGGTGGACGATGAGTATGGAGAGTTTCTGGCACGGTTTCCAGAGCTCAAGAACGGCGACTTCTACTACAATCCCAACTTTGATCACACCAATGGCGGGTACAATATCGCATGACAGGACCATTGCTGCACACCCTTAAGGAGCTGTGGGCGTTTCGATACATATTGGGCCAGTTCTGCCTTCGTGACATCAAGGGGAGATTCATAGGTTCATATGCAGGGGTGACGTGGGTCGTGATAGTGCCCTTGAGTCAGATAGCCATCTATTATTTCCTCTTCTCCGTGGTCCTCAAGGTCAAACTTCCAGAAAGGGCCGCTGGAACAGACAGTTTTTTGATCTTTTTCATGTGTGGTCTGCTTCCCTGGCTTGCCTTTTCGGAGGGGGTCAGCAGGGCCACCTCTTCCCTGCGCGACAACGCCAACCTCATCCAAAAGGTGGTGTTTGCCAAGGAGGTGGTGCCGTGCAGTGCTGTCTTGAGTTCCTTTGTGCTAAATATGACGGGCTTCTTGCTCTATATGATATTTCTTGCCTGGAAAGGATTCATGTCTCCTTTGTGGTTGCTCTTCCCAGGGGCTGTTGTGAGCTTTTTCTTTTTTTCGCTGGGGCTTTCTTATATACTGGCTGCGCTCAATGTCTTTTTCAGGGATACCATCCAGATAGTCCAGATAGCCCTGATGGTATGGTTCTATTTCACGCCCATCTTGTACCCTATACAGATGGTCCCGGAGCGGTGGCAGCAAGTCATGAAGGCCAATCCCTTATATTGGTACACCACACTGTTTCAACAGTTGCTGCTGTCTGGCACCAGTGATCCGCTGTATTGGGGGGTGTCCTTGGGTTGTGCCATCGCTTCCATGCTTGCTGGCTCGTGGCTCTTTTATTATCTTCGTGATTCTTTTGCCGACTTTCTATGAAGCAAACAGTTATAGACGTCTCTATCTTGATTCCCACCTGGAACGGCGCCTCGCTCCTGGAAGATTGTATTATGCATGCGGCCAGAGCGTGCGGAGGACTGTCCAGGGAGATTTTGGTATTCGACAACGGTTCATCAGACGGGACCTGGGAGCTGCTTCTCCAGCTTGAGAAGAGAGTGGATGGATTGATGTCCATTAGGAGCAGGGAAAATCTTTATTTCGCGCGCGCCGTCAACCAGCTGGCCGAAAGGGCGCGGGGCCGTTTCTTTCTGCTCCTCAACAACGATGTCTTCCTGGACGACGACAGCGTGCCGCTGATGGTAGAGGCCCTTGAAGGCGACGAGAGGATAGGTGTCGTAGCGCCGCAGTTGCGAGATCCAGATGGGACAATACAGAAGGGGTGCCGCAGGCTGCCGACCTTCGGACGTTTCATGGCCGAAGGATCCGGCCTCGCACGGCTCGTGCCTGGGCTGGGGTGGCGGATGGCGGAGTTCGATCACAACTCCCTGAGTTTTGTGGAACAGCCTATGATGTCGGCCTTTCTGGTAAAGAAGTCATGTTGGCTGGATGTGGGCGGGTTGGATGAGCGTTTCCCCCTATATTTTAACGACGTGGATTGGTGCAAGAGGGCGCTGGATAGGGGATGGAGGATTTTGTTCTGTCCTTCGGCCGGAGGGGTACATCTCGAGGGATGGAGTGGCAGGCGCCTTGGATTCAGACAGGTGAAGCTGTCTGCCAAAGGGCTGCACGCTTATTTTCTTAAGCACCACATTTCCAGCAGGTTTTCTCCCCGCTATTTGCTACTCCTTTTTTGTTGTTCAGGACTCTATATGCGCTGGCTGCTCAGGTTGCTTTTGCGATGATGTTGGCATGTTTTTTGTTATTCACTTGGCTGTGAAATCGTGACAAGGAGGTTGTGTCATGCGGAAAACGGGGCGAAACGTTGGAATGCTCTTGGCAGTGTTGTTGTTGTGGGGCGGTGTGGCATCTGCCCAAGAGGGCGCGATGCACAAGTTTTTTAGGGGAGTGATGGCGATTCCAAGGGCATTGGTGGGAAGTTTCGATGGGCCTTCGGGATGTGGAGAAGGGTGTTTCTACCGCCAGGCCGCGGGAGTTCCTCTGTATACAGTGGTCACGACGCAGCCGTATTGTGGGGTTGCACCTACAGCAGTTCTCCAGAAGGACCCGGAATATGTTACCTACAATGCCGTGGTCAATGTAAATAATGCCGTACAGGCCGTGCCGCCCAACTCCTATGT
>WFVQ01000026.1 GCA_015491585.1 Deltaproteobacteria bacterium | reverse complement strand
GAAATAGGTTCTTCAACTCCTCGGGGTGTGGACCGAAACGGTCGGCAAGCTCCTCTTTCAGCTCCTCCTGCTCCTCCTCTGTGACCATTGATATCCTCCGGTACAACCTGAGCCTCTCCGACACGTCTTCAACATAATCATCAGGAATATAAGCGGAAACTCTCAAATTGATCTCAGGATCTATCTCGACGGCCTGCTCAACGCCCTTGAGCTCCTCAACTGCTGCCTGGAGTAGTTCAAGATACATTTCGTAGCCCACTTTCGCTATCTGACCGGACTGGCTGGTGCCCAGGATATTACCTGCTCCTCGGAGCTGAAGGTCCTTCATGGCAAGCCTGAATCCCCCGCCCGCAGAGGTCATCTCCATGACGGCCCGCAGCCTCTTCCTTGCGTCGCTGTTTAACCCCTCGAGCCTTGGAACCAGCAGATAGGCATAGGCCTGCACGTCGGAGCGTCCCACCCTTCCCCGGAGCTGGTACAGGTCGGCCAGCCCGAGCATATCTGCACGGTTTATGACAATGGTGTTTGCGTATGGGATGTCCAGACCTGATTCTATGATAGTGGTGCAGACCAGACAGTCGATCTCCCTCCTTACGAACCTGATCATCACCTCTTCCAGCTTGGACGGCTCCATCTGACCGTGGGCTATCTCCACGCGGGCATCAGGGACCAGTCTCCTCACCAGCCCTGCCAGTCTCTCCAGGCCGCTTATCCTGTTGTGCACAAGATAGACCTGGCCTCCTCGCCCAAGCTCCCTTGATACAGCCTCCTGTATTATGGAATCGTCGAAGGCGGCAAGATAGGTGGTGATGGGATGCCTGTCGCGCGGTGGAGTATTGATCACCGAAAGGTCGCGCACACCCAGCAGGGAGAGCTGCAGGGTCCTTGGAATAGGGGTGGCTGTGAGGGATAGGCAGTCAACATCCGATTTCAGCCGCTTCAGCCGCTCCTTGTGCCTGACGCCGAACCTGTGTTCCTCGTCGACGATCAGGAGGCCCAAGTCAGAGAAAAGGACGTCGGACTGGAGAAGCCTGTGGGTGCCGATCAGGATGTCTATCTCGTGTTCCTTCACCTTCCTGAGGATCTCTCTCTGCTCCCTGCGCGGTTTGAGCCTGCTCAAGGCGGCTATCTCCACTGGAAACCGCGAAAACCGCTTTAGGAAGGTCCTCTCGTGCTGCTCGGCCAGAAGAGTTGTTGGCACCAGCACCGCCACCTGCTTCTTGTCCAGGACCGCCTTGAACGCCGCCCTCATGGCCACTTCGGTCTTACCGTAGCCCACGTCGCCGCACAGGAGACGATCCATGGGCCTGGTGGATTGCATGTCTTCCAGGATCTCCCTTATCGCTATAGCCTGGTCGGGCGTCTCCTCGTGGGGAAATGCTGCCTCGAACTCCCTGTACAACTCGTCCGGCGGCGAAAATGCGAATCCTTCCCTCACCTTCCTTTTTGCATAGAGCTCCACAAGCTCGTGGGCGATCTCCCTTATGGCCTTCTTGACCTTTTGGGTCTTCAGGGCCCAGGTCTTGCCGCCCAGCCGGTCGAGAGCAGGCTCCCTTCCTTCTATTCCTACGTATCGCTCCAGGACGCTCAACCGGTGGACAGGAAGGAAGAGTTTGTCTCCTCCTTTGTATTCGAGATGGAGGAACTCTCCTGTCACCCCTCCTATGTCCAATGTCTCCAGACCCCGGTATATACCTATGCCGTGGTCGCGGTGGACGACGTAGTCACCTACCTGTAGCTCGTCGAACTGTATGGCAGGACCTCCTCCACGCCTGTCTCTCGTGCTGGAGACCTGGACTCCAAAGAGATCCCTCTGGGAGACAACCCTCCACCGATCCCATATGAAACCCGAAATCAGAGGCGCAATAACCAGGGAAATCCCTCTATATCCTTCTAAGCGGCAAGGTCCTTGAGTGGACCTCAACCCCTCCTCACCCACGGCACCGCACAGCTTGAGTATCTCCTCTATCCTGCGGCTGCCCCGCTGGTCATCTGCCTGGAATATCAAGTGGTATCCCTCTTCCATCCATCTCTTTATGGTAGAGAGGGTGGAGGAGGCCACAGCACGCGCACCAGACTGAATAGGAAGGAGCTCTGAGGAGACGGAAGAGGAGCCGACATCTATGGCCTCTGCCGGAGCTCCGGTGTTCGAGACCGATATTGCCCGGAAAGACACCATCTCTTCCAGCACAGAGAGTGGGGCGGAGAACTCCGCCGCCTGGGAAAGCACCTTATCCTCCGATACCCTTCTCCGCTCGGCCATGATTTCAAGAAACGCCCTGCCCTCCTCCATGCACTCCTCCCAGGTGTCGAACATGACCACCCTTTCAAGAGGAAGATATTCCATAAGCCATCCCGGACGGCCGTAGAAAACGGGAAACAGGGGCCTCTGCCAGTGACCCAGGCCGAAACCATCGCACATGGTGAGTATGGAGTGGACCTTCGTTGCACTCCATCCCGCCGCCTCGGCCCTGGATATCAGCCTCTCCTTGAACTCCTCCACAAGTTCGCGGGAATAAATCACCTCGTCGGCCGGAAGGACCGTTATCTCCTCCACGCCCTCAGTGGACCGCTGGATCCTTGGGTCGAAGAACCTGATTGACTCCACCTCGTCATCGAAGAAGTCCATCCTCACCGGCTGTTCCATGCCAGGACCGAAGAGGTCCAGTATCTCACCCCTTACGCTGTACTCTCCAGGCTCCTGGACTATAGCCACCCTTTCATAGCCGTGCCTGGAGAGCCATTCCACGAATTTTTCCCGGTCTATCACCATTCCGCGCCTGACATACTCCCAGTGGGACTCCAGAACCTCCCTGGGAATCGTTGGCTCGAGAATGGCCTGAACAGGGACGACAACGATCAGAGATCCATCCTCCATCGCCAACCTGTACAAGACCTCAATCCTATCCGCCAACAGGGCCTTTGATGGAAGAATGGGCACGAAAGGCACCGTATCATGGCAGGGATAGAGCATCACCGGAACCGAGGTAAAAAAGGAGGAGTCGGTGACAAGCCTTCTGGCCCGGTCCATGTCAGGAACCACCGCAACCACCACGGACCGGCTCTCCTCCGCAGCCCTGGCAAGGAGGTATCCATCCATAGAGCCTGAAACCCCTGTGAGCCACAAGGACTTCTTGCCTGAAACGAGGGCTGCTATACTCTTCAGTAAATCCATTTCGCACCACCGGAGAAAAATAGGGTGAAAAGATATCACCAGCCTGGCCGTCAGGGCAACACCGTTCAGGCCCGGTGATCTTCAAGCTAATTCTTTTAGGGAGAGAGGCCGAGATAGATTAAATGCTCGACAACAAATTCAACCCCCTGGACGGAATACTTCTCAACCTCGCGGCATTTGTGGTGATAATCGCAGGAATAAAGGCGGCCGCTTCTATAATCATCCCCTTCCTTCTCGCTGCCTTCCTGGCGACTATCATGTCACCGCTGCTCTTCTGGCTCAGGGACAAGAAGGTTCCTTCTGGCATTGCCATACTCATGCTCATAATGATGCTGTTAGGCATAGAGATAGGGGTAGGAGCACTTATAGGAACTTCTTTCAAGGACTTCTCCCAAAACCTACCCTTCTATCAGCAACGGATATCCGAATTCTACGGGCAGCTGCTCCTGAAGGTTAAGAGCATGGGGATTGCCGAGGAAAATCTACAGGTCCTAAAGGACATAGATCCATCACGCATCATGGCTATAGCCGCCACCACGCTGAAGAGGCTGGGCAAGCTGGTTACCAATACATTCTTCATTTTCCTCACACTGCTCTTCATGCTCTTGGAGGCAGGGGGAATGTCACACAAGATCAGGCTGATGGCAAGGGAAGGGATTGGCGGCACCGCCCACCTGCACAACATCTTGTCAGGAATAAACAACTTCTTCGCCATCAAGACCCTTACAAGCCTTGCCACTGGCGTGCTTATAGGGATAGCGCTGATGATCCAGGGGGTTGACTTCCCTGTACTGTGGGGCCTAATAGCCTTCCTGCTCAACTACATACCCAACATAGGGTCCATAATAGCCGCTGTTCCGGCGGTCATGCTCTCGTTCGTGCAGCTTGGAATCGGCCACTCAATGGTCACTATATCCATATTTCTCGCAGTGAACATAGGAATAGGCTCGATAATAGAGCCCAGGATCATGGGAACTGGGGTGGGACTATCACCCTTGGTCATATTTCTCTCTATGGCCTTCTGGGGCTGGGTTCTTGGTCCGGTTGGCATGCTGCTCTCGGTCCCCATAACCATGTCTTTGAAGATAGCGCTCTCCAGGAGCCAAAAGGGAAGATGGCTCGCCATAATCCTGGGAACCAACAAGGAGGCCGAAAATATGATCTCCTCAACCACAGGAGAAAGGCAGAATTAACTTAGTATGATTTCCGCTATCTCTGGAAATCTATCCACGTGGTGGAGCGCCTTCAGGGCTGGATTCTTGTAGGCTATCAGGGGAATAAAGCTGTTTTCCGCCGTCTTTTCGTCTATCTCTGTATCCCCTATGTAAATTGCAGCATCCCTGGAAACACCTGTTTGATGCAATATCTTGTCCACTCCCTCAGGATGAGGCTTTGGCTTTGCCACGTCCAGGGCGCAGACTATTACATCGAAGAGGGAATCCAGACCAAAGAGCTCCCTAAGCCGCGGCATCGTGGTGGAACGGTTGGTGGATACCGCTGTCTTTACCCCGTGACTCCTCAACAATTCCACTGTCTCCACCATTCCATCCTCTACCCTCATGTACTGAAGGAATGGATCGTAACCCACCTCCTCCGCCAGTTCGAAAGCAGCATAAACTTTCTCCGGCATTTCCCTGAATATAAACCTTATGGACTCCTCTGCAGTGTGCATGTGCACGTATTCAAGCTCATCTGGTGTGAGTTCCCCCCTCCCAAGAGAGGTGGAGATATAGTTGTAGTAGCGCCTGTTTGCCTCTTTTGAGTCGAACAGAACCCCGTCACAATCGAAAATAGCCAGATCATATGTCGCCACACCCAAGCTCCTGAATCTTGTTCAGTAATCTGAAACCGGAGATTTCAACACTTCCCACACCCTTCTCCTGAACCAGGACTTTGTGGCTTTCACCCATTCCTCCAGGAAGCAAGAGCATCTTCAACCCTGCATTCAACGGTGAATAGGGCTCTTCACCGTATCTGGAGACAACCCTCTCTATGTCCTGACCCGCCAGAAAGGCCCACTGATGAGTGTAACCCACTGGATTAAACCCTACTTCCTTTCCCCAGCGGCACAGATCTGAAAAATTGACATGGGAAGTCATGTCCACTTCTCCTGGACAGGAGTAGAAATCCTCCGTGGTCTCATGACCGCTGTAACCCAAGAGGGTACCCCTCTTTCTCGATGGATGAAAGTAGAGAGAGGCAGGATAACCATAATCGACTGTGACAAGGAATCCCCTCTCCATTGCCTCTGAAACCTTATTGAGCCATGATCGCATGGCCAGGTTTACCTCGGTCCTGTATCCTTCGTCCATTCGGTCTAAACCTGAGGATTCCACATAATCCATCAGCTCCTCGTGGTCCAAGGGAAGCAGGGTCTCCACCAGGTCGCCTGTCCCGGAAACCGCCACCCCAATCCTGTGGAAGATGCCATTCCTGATTTCAATGACCTCAACAGGAAAGGAGTCCAACAGCTCGTTTGAGAAGACTATTCCCTCTATACCTCTTGTTTCCGAGATATCGGATACCCATTCCACTCCTGAGAGACCAGAAAGGGTATCCTCCTGGAGGCGGCGCAGGTTTTCGAAGGGCTCCACTATGATGTAGGAGACAGAACCTCCCTTTCCCCTCTCCTCTGCATATTCCAGTACATCCCTGACAAAGATCCCTGTCCCTGCCCCCATCTCCACTATTCTCACCCTCTGCATCCCCAAGATGTCCGCCATCTGAAAGAACTGCTCCGCCATCAGATACCCGAAAAACCTGCTGGCCTGTGGGGAAGTAACGAAATCTCCATGTCTGGTCCCTGGAAACACGGGCTTTCTGTAATAACCTATACCTGGATGGTAGAGGCACAGCTCCATGAATCGCGAAAAGGGCATAGGTCCTTGGGTTTCGAGGATTTTTCTGATATAATCCCGCAGTTCGGTTGCCATGGTTCTTCCCTTTCTTCACATGTCAGTCTCTGCTGGCCAGGAGATGAATAACAGGTTGTCAGGGAAAGAGGCAAACAAAAAGTGTTTTTGAATTTTGTCGATATCCATGTTGAAATCGCTGTTCAAAACTTGGAATCAGGAAAACGAAAAAATAATCCAACATCAAGCCACACGATTTCAACATTGTTTTTAACAATAAAATGTTTTTAATTTAAATGAGTTACCTCGATTTAAAAGAAAAAACAAAAAGGTTATTATCTTAAATCCAACATATATCTAAATGGAGTAAAGATATGCTTCGTTGTTCCATTTCCAAAGAAGACCTTCTCACACCTCTCTCACTTGTCCAAGGGGTGGTGGACAAGAAGACCATCATGTCCCTGCTCAAAAATGTCTATCTGAGGACTGACGGAGACCTGCTCATACTTGAAGGCACCGATCTGGAGAGAAGCATGCGGTGCAAGATAGAATGCGGGGTTCAGGAAGAAGGCGGAGTAACTGTAAGTGCAAAACAACTCTTCGAGATAATAAGAGAATTTCCATCTGATACCATAGAGCTGTGGGAAGATGGTGACAATTGGCTCAACATAGAAGGTGCCGAGAATGCCAGATACAAACTCGGGTGCATATCTCCAGAGGACTTCCCAAAGTTCAGGGACCTATCCACCAGCAACGCCGTAACCATGAACGGAGCCCAGCTAAAAGATATGGTAGAGAAGACGGTCTATGCCGCATCCATAAACGACAACGACCAGTTCGGTCTTTCGGGTATGCTGGTAGAGCTGGTGAAGACAGCTTCAGGCACTACCCTCAGGTCTGTATGCACCAACGGCCATAGGCTCAGTCTTTTCGATCAAGAGGTGGAAGGAGAGGCTGAAGAACTCTCCATGTTGATTCCAAAGAAGAGCGCGCTGGAGATCAGGCGGGTGGCTGAAGCCCTGGATGGAGACTTCGTCTTTGGAAAAGACGACAAGTATTGTTTTCTGGTGAATGGCGGGACAGAGCTTCTGATTCGATTGATGGAAAGCAACTTTCCTGACTACCGGCGGATAATACCTGATTCTAGAAAGGCGCACGCGGTTATTCCCAAGGCGTCCTTCTACCATGCCTTGAAGAGGGTGACCATCGTTACCGCAGAGGGTCTGGACACCAGAGGAGTTACAGCCAGGTTTTCCGAAGGCCATCTGGAGATCCAGCCGCTGCAGAAAGAGAGTGGTGACGCCATGGAACGGATTCCGGTTGAACTGGATTCCGAAGAAGAAATATATCTGGCCTTCAATGCAAGGTACATGATGGAGGCCATAGGAGTAATGGATTCCGATCAGGTTATGTTCTCTTACAGCGGTTCAAACGCGCCCTGTTTCCTGTGGGGAGAAGATGATCCGGGATACCTTGCCTTCATAATGCCCCTTAGACTGGACTGATAGGAGTTAGCAAATGTCAGATTACGGCGCCAAGCAGATAAAGGTGCTGTCTGGACTTTCCGCGGTCAGAAAGAGACCTGCCATGTATATAGGCAGTACAGGGCCTGAAGGTCTTCACCATCTTGTGTACGAGGTGGTAGACAACAGTATAGACGAGGCCCTTGCTGGCTTCTGCACAAAAATAGACGTAGCCATCCATGAAGACGGCTCAGTGACCGTGGAGGACAACGGCAGGGGCATTCCGGTGGACGTCCACCCGGTGGAGGGGATACCTGGTCTTGAATTGGTTATGACCAAGCTCCATGCCGGAGGGAAGTTCGACCACCAGACATACAAGGTCTCCGGCGGACTGCACGGTGTGGGAGTTTCTGTGGTAAACGCCCTTTCCGAATGGCTGGAAGCCACGGTTTACAGGGACGGCAAGGTCCACAGGCAGGTGTACGAGAGGGGCGAGCCCAAGGGGCCCATGAAAATAGTTGGAAAGACCGACAGGACAGGAACCAGGATCAGATTCAAGCCCGATCCCGAGATATTTAAGGAGACGACTCTATTCCAATACGAGATACTTCAGGCCCGGATGAGGGAACTTGCCTTTCTCAATCCTTCAGTAACCATAAACCTCGAAGACGAGAGGAGCGGCAAGTCTTCCTCTTTCCATTTCAGGGGAGGGGTGGTCTCCTTTGTAGAGTACCTCAACAAGAATAAGGAACTAATCCACAACAAGCCCATTTTCCTTACAGGAGAGAAGGACGGGGTCCAGGTCGAGATCGCATTTCAGTACACCAGTTCATACACTGAAAAGATCCTAAGTTATGTCAACAATATCCGAACCAAGGAGGGAGGCACTCACGTATCTGGCTTTAGACAGGCCCTGACGAAGTGTCTGAACAAATATGCCAGCGACGACGTGGTTCCTAAGAAACTGAGGGAGAAGATGGAGGGTGACGACGTCAGGGAGGGCATAACCTGCGTCATTTCTGTGCGCGTTCCCAATCCACAGTTCGAGGGGCAGACGAAGACGAAACTGGGCAACACTGAAGTAAGGTTCATAGTGGCCTCGATAGTCAACGAGGCCCTCTCCACTTACCTCGAAGAGAATCCCACCATCGCCAAGAAGATCTTGGCCAAGGCAGTCGAGGCAGCCAGGGCAAGGGAGGCGGCAAAAAGGGCGAAGGAGTTGGCCAGGAAAAAGGGAGGCGCATCCGACGTGATGATGGCCGGTAAGCTGGCTGAGTGTCAGGAGAAGGAGCCAGAGAGACGCGAGATATTCATAGTCGAGGGTGACTCTGCCGGAGGAAGTGCCAAGCAGGGGCGTGACAGGCGGTTTCAGGCCATACTTCCCCTCAGGGGAAAGATAATGAACGTGGAGAAGGCCCGTTTCGACAAGATGTTGGCCAGCGAGGAGATAAGGCAGCTAATAGCGGCCCTGGGCACAGGAATAGGTCCTGATGAGTTCGATCCAGACAAGCTCAGATACCACAAGATCATAATAATGACCGATGCCGATGTTGACGGTGCCCACATCAGGACCCTTCTCCTCACCTTCTTCTACAGGCAGATGTATCCCATCATAGAGCGCGGCAACCTCTACGTGGCCCAGCCTCCGCTCTACCGGGTGGCAATGGGCAAGAAAAAGGAAATCTTTATAAAAGACGAGGAAGAGCTCGACTCTTTCCTTTTCGAAAGGGCCACCCAGGACATGGCCATCAGAATAGAAGGATGGGACAAGGAACTCAAAGGGGCGAGGCTCAAATCTGTATTGAAGGAGATAGCGCAATACCAGGCGAGATTGCAAGAGGTAATTCCAAAGGGATTTTGGAAGGAGCTGGCCAGGGATCTTCTCGATTGCGGCGTGGAGTCTCCTTCCCAGTTCCGCGAGCGCGAGTTTGTAGAGCTGATCCACTCTATGCTGAAAGACAGGGGCTATGTCGTTGGCACTATAACAGCATCACGGAGCGAGAGCGGAGGCTACGAGTTCAGCGTGGCTGCCAAGGGGCTCGCCTATCTCAACATGAGGTTAGGTCCTGACAGCATATCCCATCCCGAATTCAGGCGGCTCATAAAGTCGTACAAGGGATTGAAGCACATAATGGATCACAGGCTCTTTCTTCAGGTGGAGGGGGGAGAGCAGGAGGTGGATTTCGAGACCCTGCTTGAATATGTCAGGAACAAAGGTAGCAAAGGGCTGAACATACAGCGCTACAAGGGACTTGGAGAGATGAATCCTGATCAGCTATGGGAGACCACTATGAATCCAGAGAAGAGGCGTCTGCTCCGTATAAGCGTACAGGATGCAGACGAGGCTGAACAGATATTCACAACTCTCATGGGTGACAAGATAGAGCCCAGGAGGGATTTCATCCAGACCCATGCCCTGGAGGTGAAGGAGTTGGATATCTAACTTGGAGGTAGGTCATGGAATGTCTGAAGGAGAAGAATCTCGAGAGATGCAACTGTACCTACGATCCGTGTCCCAGGAAGGGAATCTGCTGCCAGTGTCTGAAATACCATTTGAAGATGAGGCAGTTGCCTGGATGCTGTTTTCCAGATGAGGCAGAGAAGACCTGGGACAGGAGTTTCGAGCATTTCGCCAGGCTGGTCCAGGAAGGGGCTATTTAGGGCAGGACAGGTCATAGTTTATGGTAGAAATAGGTAATAGTGCTCCGAACTTCACCCTTGAGGACCAGAATGGGGAGGCAGTATCCCTCTCCCAGTTTGCGGGTAAGTGGGTAGTGCTCTATTTCTATCCCAAGGACAACACCTCTGGTTGTACAAAAGAGGCGTGCGACTTTACAGAAGAGCTACCCCTCTTTGAAAGGTTAGATGCGGTAGTCATTGGAATAAGTCCGGACAGCCCTGAATCCCACAGAAAATTTAGAGAAAGGTATAATTTGAAGATCACTCTCCTTAGCGATCCTGAAAAAGAGGTTCTTCGACTATACGGAGCTTGGGGTGAAAAGAAGAACTACGGCAGGGTCTATGAAGGGGTTATAAGATCCACCTTCATCATCACGCCCGATCAGAAAATAGGCGCCAAATGGCATAATGTTAGGGTAAGGAGCAAAAGAAAAGGTCAGGATATCCGACATTCCACTATAGTGAGGGAAGAGTTAGAGAGGCTCAGGTCTTCTAGTGTAAATTGAATCTTTTAGGAAAACTCTCCTTGTTTAAGAAATGAACGGATACCATTTTCTGAAAACCATTGCGGATCCCACTCCTTCATTTCTATCAAATGGAAGAACTCTTCTTTAAAGAGATAAGCCTGGGCCTTGATTAAAGTTCCATTTAAGAGATTGCACTCAACGGATCTCCTGACATAGTAATCGCCCTCAAATTCATCCAATCTCTTGAGATCATCCAAGCTTAAATTGCAATAGACTATGCCATCCACAAAATCATGAGGCGTTCCCGGGATAAGAGCCGGAAACGTCTCATTTCTTATCCTTCTTCTCTGAAAACCATATACACGTCCTTCTATGGTTTCATAGTGGCCTCTTGCCACCTCAGACCACACATTGGGAAACATGAGGGAGCCGTAAGTAAAGAGATGGATAGCCGCCATGCCCCATTACATACAACCAGAACCGCCTCTTGAACAACTCCTTTGGCCGCAAGAATTATGCCTCACCCTGAATACCCCCATATCTTTCCCAATATCCAAGGCCTTGAGGCCGGCCTCTATGAATCCATTCATTTCCACGGGTTTAATTCCAGATTTGTATAGAATTTCCCTGGGTGTTTCTCCAATTCCACTTACCAGGATTGCCTTGCAGTCGTGAAGTATGCGGCAAAGCTGGTGCCATCTCTGGACACCGCCGCCCCTTTTTGGCGCGGTTCTTTCCTCCAATAGCTGATAGCCATCTTCATTTCCTCCCCAAATCTGGAATTTTTCTGCCTCTCCAAGATGCTGGTTCACAAGGATCCCTTCTCTGGTAGCCACTGCCACATATTTTTTTCCTGTTTCTCCGGTTGGGGAGCTGTTTGAACAGGCGGAGAGGCAACCCATGAATTCATGCGACTTGTCATTGTCCAATAGGCCCACAGCATCAGCTCTGCAACGGGTGCAGTGTCTCATCTGAGGAAGATATCTCTCAGCCATATCGCGTATTCTTGCCATCATGGCCTTGTCTGGCTGGGGAATGGAGCCGAAAGGGGTCCCAGCATTGGGAAACATGGCCATGCAGTTGAGCAGGTCCACACCAAGTTTATTCATGGTCTTGGCTATATCGGTTATGTGATGATCGTTAATTCCAGGGATGACAATGGTGTTCACCTTAACCACTATCCCCCTTTCCTTTAATTTGGTTATGGCTTTCTGTTGTCTTTTGAGCAGCATTTCAGCGCCCTGGAGACCTCTGAAGACCACTTTGCCATCTCTTATCCAGGCGTAGATATTCTTTCCTATTTCGGGATCGACGGAGTTGACGGTTATAGTCACGTGGGACACCCCTATTTCTGCAAGTTCGGGAATATAAGGGCCTATGTTCAATCCGTTGGAGGCAAGACAGAGTATGATGCCTGGAAACTTTCTCCTTAAAAGGAACAGAGTCTCCAGGGTCTCCTCTGGGGTGGCAAAGGCATCTCCTGGACCGGCGATCCCCGCCACCGTTATTCTGGGTTCCTTTTCAAGAACCTTTTCCATGTAGTCAACGGCCTGTTTGGGGGAAAGCACGCTGCTCGTCACACCCGGCCTGCTCTCGTTCACGCAATCATGTTTACGGTCACAATAATTACATTTCATATTACATTTAGGGGCCACCGGGAGGTGGATTCGGCCAAATTTCCCCTTTATCTCATGATTGAAACAGGGGTGTCTTGAAAGATCTATCTCTGTATTGTGGTTTATTAAACTCTTCATCTCCCCGTCCTTTCTTTGGATCTAAAAATATCCATATCCAATGCCAGATTGCCTCTGTTTCTTCTCGATAAGAGCGTTGGCTATTCTGTCGAAAAGCTGTTGCGCCCCGCGGTAACCAATGTGGAGGATACGCTGTCCTCCAATGCGGTCGTGTATAGGAAAGCCGGTGCGGATGAGGGGAACGTCAAGTTCCCGGGCCAGTTTGTATCCTTTGCTGTGGCCAATGATCAGGTCAGGGGACAAGGATTTGGCCATTTCAGATATCTCCCAGAAGTCCACATCCTCTTTGACAATGGGAAGATCGCTGAGTATGGGTTTACATACATCTTCTATGGCCCTCTTGAGCCCGCCGCTGTTTCCACCAGATGCACACAGCACCGGTTTAACGCCGGTTTCCACAAGGAACGAGGTTATGCCAATGGTCAAATCTTCCTCTCCGAAAACGATAGCTCTTTTTCCAAAGAGGTATTTGTGACCGTCCACCAGGGCATCAATCAGCCGGTTCCTCTCATCGACGTGGCGCCGAGGGGTCTGAAGCCCGGAGATTTGTTCCATTATCTGGAAAAAAAGGTCGCTCTCTCTGATCCCAATTGGCGTGCCTATTATGTGGGCGGGCTCCCCAAACCGCTTCTTCAAGAAAAGGGCAGAAGAGAAGCGCGAGTTTATCGTCCATCCAAATTCTATGCTCGCCGCCGCCGATCCCATACCCATGATGGATTTTATAGGTGTTCCTCCTTTAGGGATCCTCGGGTAATCCAGGAGAATAGGGGCATCGAGGGTCTCTGAAATGTCCGGAACAATGGTGGCATGAATTCCAAAGTCATCCATTATCTCCTTGAGATACCGCACGTCAGCAGGCGAGAGGAAACCGGGCATGAGATTTACTCTTGTGGCCTGTGGGGTCGGGGTGTCGGTGTCAGCGAGTTTCTCCACCACTGCCCGTGTGGCACTGTGAAACCCCTCCATATGGCTTCCTGAATAGCTAGGGGTGGAGGTGTTGACCAGGATCGGTCCAGGGGAATCGTCCAGAAATTCGTTCCTGAATTCCTTTATCAGCAATGGGACATCGTCGCCTATGGTTTCAGTGAGGCAAGTGGTGGCAACACCTATCAGCAGGGGTTGGTACTTCTTTATTACATTGATGAGGCCCTGCTTGAAATTGGGGCCGCCCCCAAAGACCGCTTGTTTCTCTCCAAGGGAGGAAGAGGCTATGTCAACGGGCTCTCCGAAGTGGCTGATTATGTATCTTCTCATGTAGGTGGCGCAGCCCTGGGAGCCGTGAAGGAAGGGGAGCGCCCCTTCTATGCCCCGGAATGCCAGGCATGCTCCCAAGGGTCTGCAAAGTTTGCAGGCGTTGGTTGTTGAGATATAAGAGGGATTCTCTATCTTCGGTGTCTCTGTAACAAGGGTGGTCATGGATTCCTCCTTGGAACGAACCTCCACACCGGGCTCATCACCGTGCTGTGGACCTCTCTTGCGAAGTTGTACATCCCAACGAAGCCTTCCAAGGCCTCTTTTCTTTCATGGTTGTGGTCGCAAAAGCCGACGCCCAGCTTGTAGGCGATGGGGCGTTCTTTGACCCCGCCCACGAAGATGTCAACATCCTTCTCCTTGAGAAAAGCCGACAGCTCCAGTGGGTTGGAGTCGTCCACGATGATGGTCCCTGGGTCGGTGATTGCCTCGAGTTCTGCGTAGTCCTCCTTGGTCCCTGTCTGAGAACCAACCATGACTACTTTCATCCCCAGGAGCCTGAAGGCCTTTACTAATGAAAAGGCCTTGAACGCGCCTCCCACATATATGGCGGCCCTCTTTCCCTCGAGGGACTTTTTGAACTCCTGGAGTTGGGGATAGAGGATGGAGAGCTCCTCTTTTACCAACTCCTTGGTGCGCTTCATGATCTCTGGCTGATTAAAGAATTCGGCGACCTTGTAGAGAGAATCGGCCATATCCTCTACGCCGAAATAAGAGACCCGGATGTAGGGAATTCCAAATTTTTCCTTCATCATCTTTGCAAGGTCCAGAGTCGCCCCCGAGCACTGGACCACATTCAACCTGGCGCCGTGGGCCCTCTTGATGTCTCCTATCCGTCCATCTCCGGTGATATTGGCCACCACTTCGATTCCCATGCGCTTGAAATAGTCCCTGATTATCCATATTTCTCCAGCTAAGTTGAAATCGCCCAGGATGTTGACGCTATATGGAGATATTTCAGATATATCTCCCTTGCCAACCAGTCTGAACATGGCCTTGCATGCGGCGTTGTAACCGGCTCTCTTGTTTCCCTTGAATCCCTCAGACATCACAGGGATGCACTCGATTCCTGTCTTGTCCTCCACTTTCCTGCAGACAGCTTCCAAGTCGTCACCTATGATTCCCACTATGCAGGTTGAATATACGAATGCCGCCGCGGGATCGTGACGGTCTATTAGTTCGATGAGCGCCTTTTCGAGTTTCTTCTCTCCACCGAAGATCACGTCTTTTTCCTGGAGGTCTGTGGAGAAGCTGAGCCTGTGTAGCTCCGGGCCTGAAGAGAGCGCTCCTCTGATGTCCCACGTATAGACAGCGCAACCTATGGGACCATGTACTAGATGAAGTGCGTCAGCTATGGGATAAAGCACCACCCTGGAGCCGCAAAATACGCAGGCCCGTTGACTCACAGCCCCTGGCAGACTCTCTTTATTGCAAATCAAGCGAAATGGACCAGAACCCTTTTCATAAACTTGATCCAATCTCTCTTTCAAAACAGCCGCCTTCATAGGTCTCTCCAGAGCTTTTTAAAAGAGAAAAGCAAAAGAAGTGCCGGTGGATATCCCTATTTTTTATTTGTTATAACAGTAGGATAGGGGGGCGGAATTTGAGGTTTGGCATATGATACAAATTGGTCTCCTCAAAAATGTGGTCTGTCGTTCAATTTTGAAGGGTTAAAAAGATTTTTTTGGGCTTGAGGGTGGCGGGGCTGATGAGGTGGGATGCGCTTGGCGCCAATCCGATGAGGCTTCGCCTTGCATCTTGTAGGCAAGCGGCTCAAGTTGTTGTGTGGTTAGAGTTCTTAGGGGCCTTAGATAATGGCGCTATTGTGTAATAAGTGTCACATCCCGTGTTATTATATTCCACGAAGAAGCTGGCCGCTGTTCCGTGCGAGAGAGTGGCTGACCATCCTCATGAGGTAGACACGGGAGGAGATCAGACATGGCAACGATAGCCCTTCACAAGAATGCCCGCACCACCCCGGCCATTCGGCGGGAGATCCAGCAATCCAAGCTCTCCGAGCGCGCTCTGGCCAGGAAATATGGCCTCAACCGAGCCACGGTGCGTAAATGGAAGAGACGCGATTCCGTTGAAGATCTCCCAACAACGCCCAAGACCATTCACGCCACCATGAGCCCGGAAGAGGAGCTGATCGCGGTGGAGTTGCGCACCGCGCTGTTGCTTCCCCTCGATGATCTGTTGACAGTGATCCATCAGTTCATCAATCCCCGGGTCTCCCGCTCCGGCCTTCACCGGTGCCTGCGCCGCCACGGTGTCTCCAATCTCCGAGCCCTCGAGGCGGCCCTCAACGAAGAGGGCTCCGGGAGTAAGCAGGCCAAGGTCAAGACCTTCAAGGATTACGCGCCCGGCTACGTCCATGTTGACGTCAAGTATCTCCCGAAGATGCCGGACGAAACCCGCAACAAATACCTCTTCGTGGCCATCGACCGGGCCACCCGGTGGGTCTTCCTCAAGGTCACAGCATCGAAGTCGGCCAACACCGCCCGGCGCTTCCTCGAGGACCTCATTGAGCAAGCCCCTTTCAAAATCAGCAAGGTCCTCACCGACAACGGCAAGGAGTTTACCGACCGGTTCTGCGCTACCGGTGAGCGCGAGCCCACGGGCAAGCATCCCTTTGACAAGGCCTGCGCCGAGCACAACGTGGAGCACCGTCTCATCCGGCCCCGGCAGCCTCAGACCAACGGCATGGTCGAACGCTTCAACGGCCGCATACAAGAGGTCGTGCGGCAGACGAAATTCCGCTCGGCCAAGGAGCTACGCGACACTCTTTACCAGTACTGCCGCGTCTACAACCACCATATCCCTCAACGTAACCTGGGGCACATAACACCAGTCGAGGCCCTGAAGAAGTGGCAGAAAAACCACCCGCATCTCTTTAAAAAATCGGTCTATAAACAGACGGGACTTGACAAATAAGTCAGATAGGAAGGAAAGATTAAGCCTTGAATGAAGTGTGTTCTCTTCACCGGGATTAGAGGATAATTCATTTATTAGTTTAAGCAAATACTCTTTGTCTAAAGTGGGAACTTTTGTTTTGCTTGCAAAAGACATCAACTTATCCATCGCTAAAGAAATGGCGAGATCTCCTATTTCCCTATCTTTTTTTCCGTTGTATTGATCGCTTATCCTTTTAAATTTCATGCGCTCTGCATCTGTTAGCAACTCAGAAATATCGCCAGAATATCCAGGTGTGGCAGAGGCTTGTTTTAGATCAGACAATATTTTTGCTTCATTAGAAATTGTTATCTTTTCATCATGTCTGGGTGTAGTAGCATCATTTTGTGCTACTTGAGGGCTAAAATAGAGAGGGCTATCTTGTCGCCAAATAAAATCACCCACTCTAATAGGATTGATCATTGTTATCTTCATTTATTTATATGTACTCAACGGTTGTATCAATGCTTCCGTCTTTTATTAAAAATATGACATGATAATCATGGCCATCTTCAAGTAAAGAGCCATAGCGTTCAACGGCAGCAAATGGATCTTTGTTGTATGCGTCAACAAATTCTTTATGTTTTCTTATGGCCTCAAGGACTGACGATAACATGGACATGCGGCGGATTGCGTTTGACAAATCTTTATTTTTATTGATTTCTTCAGCAAGTTTTTCTGATTGGGGGCTATTGCCATTGACGATTATACTTCCATCTCTTCCAACACGTATTTTCATTTGAGTGCTTAATGGAATGTCAAGTTGCCGGTATATACTTTGAATATTCTTTTCAACAAAATAGGTTGTGTTAGATAGATCATTTTTAATAGATTCTATGGTCACGCAGCCTTTTTGAATAGAAAATGATCTGTCATATATTAGCGAAAAATTGTTTTTATTGGAGAGAGTCGCTTTATCTACAGTTGCCTTTGTCCCACGATTACTTGAGGTTGACAGGATGCTGGATTGTGAGGCATTGATAGGTTGAATAGGATTTGAAGTTTTCATGTAGCTATTAGATGTCAGAGCATTAACCATTGTCTCTCTCCTTCTTTGATGGTTGCCATCAAAGGTTCTGCAAAAATCGCACCGTCTTGTTTGTTACATAAAAATCAATGAAAACAATATGTTATTTGTTGAGGCCCCAAGGGGATATTTTGCCCTATTGGGTGGATTAGGAAAATCTTGCCGTTCAGTTATTCCTGGAGAAGTGCGACGAAGAGACCACAAGATTTTATGGTTTCCTGGACATCTCTTTGTTCAGAAGTGTATTATGATCCAGTCCTCTCGGTTGAGCATGGCGGCCTCCTTGTGTCTTTGGACAACGCAAGGATGCCACTGCTTGATCGGGAGGACATCTCAAACCGTTACTTTGGGGACTTATAACATCGGCGCTGACAACACAATACTGTCCATAAGCATTCAGGCATTGGCTTCATGACCCCGGAACAGGTCCATTATGGCATGGCTCAAAATATTCAGGCACAACGTAGAGCAGTGCTTTAATCAGCTTTCAAATAACATGAAAAACGGTTCAAAGGCAAGGTACCCAAACCGTTTCCACTGCCAAAGGCATCGTGGATCAACAAACCATCGAGTAGCCAGACGACGCTACTCTAATTTATCCTACACGGTGTCTAATTTTCATTGACATATTCCGCGTCTTTCAACCGTCACTTAGAGTTGCACTTGAAAATTAAACTTTCGTATTTTAATTTTCATTTAAAAAAAGGGGGGGTAAGCATGAGAAAAACTGTGATATCGATTGTTTCAGGTGTTATCCTGTCTTCAGGAACTGCACTGGCAGGAGGCCATGCCCACTGGGGATATGTAGGCCATGAAGGTCCAGTTCATTGGGGTAGTCTCGATCCAGCCTATGAGATGTGTTCTAAAGGAAAAAACCAGTCACCAATAGATCTTAAAGGTTTCATAGAGGCCGATTTGGCTCCTATAAAATATGTTGATTCAGGGAAATGGATCGAAGTGGTAAATAATGGCCATGCCATTCAGGTAAATTGTAAAGATGGAAGCTCAATAATCATTGATGGAAAGAAGTTTTTTTTGAAACAGTTCCACTTTCACACTCCAAGTGAAAATTTGATTAATGGAAAATCTTTTCCTGTTGAGGCTCACTTTGTCCATGCGGATAAAGATGGCAATTTGGCAGTAATTGCGTTGATGTTTGAATATGGTGATAAAAACCCAGTAATTGAAAAGTTATGGGAAAAAATGCCGGAAAAGGCTGGTGAAAAGAATTCTGTAGAGCCTGCTTATAAGCCATATGATCTTTTACCTTCAGATAGAGACTACTACAGATTCAATGGTTCTCTTACTACTCCTCCCTGTTCAGAAGGAGTGAGATGGTTCGTTATAAAAAAACCTGTAACGATATCAAAAGATCAAGTCAAAAAATTTGCTCATATTATGCACCATCCAAACAACAGGCCTGTTCAACCGGTTAATGCAAGACCAATCTTAAAGTAATATTATTTAGACTGGATAAAATATCAGTAAGGGCCTGGTAAGAATCCAGGCCCTTGCTCTACATGACTAACTCAAACTTCTCATCTGGGGCCTCTCTCTCCTGCCGGTCAAGTAAGGCATCCAGCATCTTCTCCAGGAGTCTCATGGCGCCCCGGTATCCCACGGCTGGGAAATAGGTGTGACCTATCCTGTCCAGGATTGGAAAGCCAAACCGGACGAAGGGGATGTCTTCTGCCCTTGCTATATATTTTCCATAGGTATTGCCCAGGATGAGGTCCACTGGTTCGTTCTTTATCCACTGGTGGAGCAGGAATAGGTCGGAGTATGCTTTGACGTTGGCCTCAGGCACACTCTCTTTCAAGATGCTCTTTGCTCTCCGTTCAAAGAGTTTGCCAGGCGTCCCTGTCAATACATGGACCGGTTTCATTCCCAGGTTTACAAGGAATTCGGTCATGCTTATGATGTGGTCTGGATCTCCGAACACCGCCACCTTTTTTCCGTGAAAATACTGTAGCATGTCCGTCATTATGTCCACCACCCTTCCCCTGTCGGCCATGAGGGACTCCGGTGGCTGTTTTCCTGAAAAATCGATGAGCGCCTGAATGAAGCGGTCTGTGGCGGCAATTCCTATTGGAAGATCCAGCACCTGATACGCCACGTCGCATTTCTGCTCCAATTGCTGGGCCGCTGCCTCGGACGCGAAGCCGCCCAATGCAAGGGTGGCTTGGGCTGCCCCAGATTTCTGGATTTCTTCCACTCTGGTTCCGCCCCGGGGATACATCTTGAACCTGCCGGTCTGAGGAGCGTCCAACACATCTGACGTGTCCGGAAACATCACAAAAGGGATCTTCATCGAGGCCATGATTCGTTTTATTTCCCTCATGTCAGAGGGCTCAACAAAGCCAGGGATTATGTTCAAGTTTTCTTTGGTTTCCCCATTTTTTTCGGAAAAGTAGCGAACCATAGAGACGGTCATGTTGGAGAAACCCGTAATGTGGGAACCTACGTAACTTGGTGTGTTGGTATGTATCACATGCTTGTTCTTCGGGATCAGCCCATCTTCCCTGGCCTTTTTGATCAGGCTGGGAAGGTCGTCGCCAATTGTTTCGGAGAGGCAGGTGGTGTGAACCGCCACCACATCGGGATTATATACCTGAAAAATGGTTCTCAACGCCTGCCTCAGGTTGGCGCCGCCACCGAAGACCGCCGATCCTTCGGTAAAAGAGCTGGTGGAGGCCATAATGGGTTCCTTGTGGTGCCGGGTCAGGTGGCTCCGGTGATAGGCACAACATCCTTGGCTTCCGTGGCTGTGTGGAAGGCAGTTGTGGATGCCCAAGGATGCGTATAAGGCCCCTATGGGCTGGCACGTCTTGGCGGGGTTTATCCTTAGAGCCTTTCTGTTCACTATTTCTTTAGGTGTCATATCGAGCATGGTCCTACTCCTTATTCACTCAGGAGAGATGCCTTGATCAGCGGAGTCCCCTCCCACGGGGCCTTGGTGAAAGACCAGGCCGGATTGTTTATGAGCATGTCTATCTCTTTGGCAAAGTTCACCGCCCCTTTATATCCTGCAAAGGGACCGCTGTAGTCGTAGTTGTGGAGCTGTTTGGATGGAACCCCCATTTTTTGGATGACATACTTGTCCTTGATTCCTGAGCAGACAATGTCTGGTTTGAGCTCTTCAATTAGCTTTTCCAGCTCAAAGTGGCTTATATCGTCCACTACTATGGTTCCTGGCCCCATGTCTTTCATCATCCCTTCATAGGTGTCTATGATGCCTTGGGCCCTGAGTCTCTCCAGGACCTCCGGCTCTTTTCTCGGCCTGTACCTCTCTGGATCTGGCACAACCTCCAACTCCGGTATGTTTCTGGTGTCTGCATCCACCTTGAGCGTGGGAAGCACCTCCCGGCCTTCATAGTCGTCCCTATGGGCGAATTCATAGCCAGCCACTATCGTCTTCATTCCCAGATCCCGGAAAAGGTCCTGATAGTGGTGGGCCCTGGAGCCGCCGACAAAGAGAAAGGCGGTTTTACCCCGCAGCCTTTCACGGTAAGGGGCTATGACCTCTTCGGCCTGGGCTTCTTCCTCTGCTATGACCTCTTCTATGCGCCTGCTCAACGGCTGGTCTTCAAAAAAGTCGGCCAGTTTCCTCAAGCTCTTTGAAGTGGCTTTCACTCCGATGAAGTTGACCTTCATCCAGGGGATGCCGAACCTGGTCTCCATCATCTCTGCCATATAGTTGATGGAGCGGTGGCACTGGACCAGATTGAGCTTTGCCATGTGCGCCCTTTTGTATTCCGAGTAGGAGCCGTTGCCACTGAAGGTCGACATGACCTTTATGCCGCAACGCTCCAGAATACGCTCAATCTCCCAGGCATCCCCACCGATGTTGTATTCTCCCAGACAGTTTACGGTGAAGCCTTCCTCTTCCACGTCCTCCGCGCCTATTACGTGTTCGAACAGGCCATTGTTGGCTATGTGGTGGCCGGCAGATTGGCTTACTCCCCGGTAACCTTCGCAACTGAAGGCCATGACCTTGATGCCCAGCTTGTCGCTCATCTCTTTGGCCACCGCGTGAATATCGTCGCCGATGAGGCCCACAGGGCAGGTGGCGTGGATCGAGATGGCCTTGGGCCTGAATATCTCCCACGCCTCCTCGATGGCGGCTCTCAACTTTTTCTCGCCGCCGAAGATGATATTGTCTTCCTGCATGTCTGTTGAGAAACAGTAATCAAGGTAGTAATGGCCATCCTCTCTGGGGATTCCCTGGTTTCTTCGTGTCATCCAGGCGTAGTAGGAACAACCTATGGGCCCGTGAACTATATGGACCATGTCCACGATGGGACCAATTACCACCCCTTTGCAGCCAGCATAACAGCATCCCCGCTGGGTGATTATACCGGGAACGGTCCTAACATTTGCCTCTATCTCCTGGGGTTGAGACGGGTCCCTTATGACGATATGCTTGCGCCTTTTCTTTGCTACCTTGGTAGGATAGGTTTTTATTATCTCCTCAAGGATCTCGTCCGGATCCGTTGGACGGGATCTGAAAAGGGTGACTTCAGCCATAACATCTCCTCCTTGTTTC
>WFVQ01000025.1 GCA_015491585.1 Deltaproteobacteria bacterium | reverse complement strand
GGGGGTGGCCCTCATGTCACTCATACTGTTCTACTCAGGCGGAGCGGCCAGAGAGTGGCTCGAAGCCTCCTATATCCTGGCCCGCCAGATCCTCCCCATCCTCTTCGCCGGTGTTTTCGTGGCGGGCTTCTTCCTTGGCCGCCCTGGAGGCGGCGAGGGGATCATCAGCTCCCACTACGTCGCATCGCTGGTGGGGGGCAACTCCCTGGGAGCAAATCTCTTCGCATCAGTTGTGGGGGCGCTTATGTATTTCGCCACCCTCACCGAGGTGCCCATCCTCCAGGGCCTCATGCACGCCGGCATGGGAAGCGGGCCGGCCCTGGCGCTGCTGCTGGCCGGCCCGGCGGTCTCCCTGCCCAACATGCTGGTGATCCGGTCGGTAATGGGAACCAGAAAAACATTGGTATATGTATGCCTCGTAGTGGTGATGGCAACCATTACCGGAATGGTTTTCGGCCTCTACAAGGGATAATGGAGCATAAATAGACAATTGCAATCAAGGAGAACAAGATGAAGAAATTATCCTTTTCCATCCTCTTGGCAACGCTTTTCCTTATGGCCTGCTGGACACCAATGGCTGCACATGCGGCATCTCCCGCCGGAGTGGCCGCGGCACCTGCGGGCGAAGTGTTTACGGTCTATTACTTCCACGGCCGGTTCAGGTGAGCAACCTGCCGGAAGCTGGAGCAGCTTTCCAAAGAGATCGTGACGCGGAATTTCGCAAGGGAAATGGAGGCGGGCATACTTTCCTTCAAGGCCATAGACGTTCAGGAGCCTGAGAACCGCCACTTCGTCAAGGACTTCGGCCTCTATGGCCGCAGCGTGGCAGTGGCCGGATACAGGGATGGCAAGGTGACACGGTACAAGCTTCTGCCCGAGGCATGGCTGTATGCCAAAGACCCCCAGAAACTGGAGGAGTACATACTCCATGAGATCTCCGCATTTATGAAAGAGGGGGGCCAATAGTGGAATGGCAAGCCACCCTGTGGACAGCGGCGTGGCTCGGAATCATGACCTCTGTAAGCCCCTGCCCATTGGCCAGCAACCTGGCCGCCTGCTCCTTCCTGGCCGCTGCTGCCCCTGGCCGGGGAGGAGCGGCCACTGTGGGCTCCGGCGTAGCTTATGCGTTGGGCCGGGCCGTGGCCTACGCCGCCATTGGGATGGTCATCGCCTGGAACTTGGTGGGGCTGCCGGTGGTATCCACCTTCTTGTCGGAGCAGATGAACCGCTTTCTGGGACCATTGCTCATCGTGGTGGGGCTGGTGCTTCTGGGAATCGTTCCCTTTCCCTCCATAGGCATTCAGGCCAGCAACATGGCCCACAGACTTGGGGAAAGAGGCAATACTGCCGCCGCCTTCGGGCTTGGAGTCCTGCTAGCCCTCTCCTTCTGCCCCATATCGGCGGCCCTCTTTTTCGGAAGCCTGGTCCCGCTGGCGGTGAAGAGTGGCTCCATAGTTGCCATGCCTCTAATCTATGGCCTGGGCACCGCCCTTCCAGTGGCCGGGGCAGCAGTGGCCCTTGGGCTGGGCCTGGACTTCACCGGCAGGTGGTTCGCCAATGCCCAGAGGCTGGAGCTGTGGGCCAGACGTGGGACCGGCATGGTCTTCGTTGGAGTGGGGATCTATTACGCATGGCAATATCTCGTGCAGATGTGATAAGCGCGGAGGAGCCAAGGAAATCAAGAATATCAAAATAAAAGGAGGTACGACCATGAAGATCGAGATTCTCGGGCCTGGTTGTCCAAGGTGTCAGGCCCTGGAGGCAAATGTCAAGGAGGCTGTGGCCGAGCTGGGCATCGACGCAGAGATAGAGAAGGTGACCGAAACCGCCAAGATCATGGGATACGGTGTGGTTTCCACCCCAGGCGTGGTGGTGGATGGCCAGGTAAAGGGATTCGGAAAGCTCTTCTCCAAAGATGAGATCAAAGAGATGCTGAGGGGCTGATAAAGATGGGCCATCATAGCTGCGCATGTCAACCCAAAAGGCTCTCCTTTGTGGAGCGCTATCTGACAGTATGGATCTTTTTGGGCATGGCGGTGGGGGTAGGCTCTGGCTACCTCTTCCCATCGGTGAAGGAGATGATAAACCTTTTCCAGGTCGGCACCACCAACATCCCCATCGCCATCGGCCTGATCCTGATGATGTATCCGCCCCTGGCCAAGGTGCGCTACGAGGAGCTTCCCAAGGTCTTCAAAGACGTGAAGGTCCTCCTCCTCTCACTGATCCAGAACTGGATAATAGGCCCCATCCTGATGTTCATTCTGGCGGTCCTTCTGCTCCGGGGCTACCACCACTATATGGTGGGGCTGATACTCATCGGTCTGGCC
>WFVQ01000024.1 GCA_015491585.1 Deltaproteobacteria bacterium | reverse complement strand
GTTCTACACGCCTCAGTGCGTGGTGCAGCTCTTGGTCGAGATGATCGAGCCCTACAAGGGCCGGGTATACGACCCCTGTTGTGGTTCTGGTGGCATGTTCGTCCAGAGCGAGAAGTTTGTGGAAGCCCACGGTGGCCGGTTGGGCGACATTGCCATCTACGGACAGGAGTCCAACCCCACCACCTGGCGGCTGTGCAAGATGAACTTGGCCATCCGCCGAATCGACGCCGACCTGGGGCCACACCATGCCGACACCTTCCACAATGATCTGCATAAGGATCTCAAAGCAGACTTTATCCTGGCGAATCCACCTTTTAACATGAAAGCTTGGGGTGGCGAGCGGCTCACCGACGATCCCCGCTGGAAATACGGCGTGCCGCCCGCGGGCAACGCCAACTACGCCTGGATTCAGCACTTCATCCATCACCTGGCGCCAAACGGCATTGCCGGCTTTGTAATGTCCAACGGATCGCTTTCCACCTCCACGAAGGCCGAGTTTGCTTTTGAAGAATCTCAGGGAGCTTGGAGATGACACTTGAGGAACTCCTCAAACAAAAGCGTAAAGACATCCTGCGTCTTTGTGCTAAATACGGGGCGCGGAATGTAAGGGTGTTTGGTTCAGTCATCCGCGGAGAGGCAGACGAACAAAGCGACCTGGACTTCCTCGTGGAGCTCGAACCGGGGAGGACCCTCTTCGACCTGGGGGGGCTCCAATATGAGCTCGAGAGACTCCTCGGCTGCCGGGTGGATGTGGTGACCGAACGAGGGCTGAAGCAACGGATCCGTGACCGTATCCTTCGGGAGGCGGTACCGCTATGAGAGACCCGAAAGAGAGGGTCCGGGATATCCTGCAGGCCATCGCTGCGATCGAACGCTATCGGGACCGGGGCCGGGCCGTGTTCGAACAGGACGAGATGCTTCAGGTGTGGTTTCTCCGGCACCTACAAATCATCGGCGAGGCTGCCCGCGCACTCCCCGAAGAGGTGCGACAGATGGCACCGGACATCCCATGGCCCAAGATCATCGGCATGCGCAACGTCCTCGTCCACGGCTACTTCCAGATCGACACGGACATCGTCTGGAATGCGGTCCAGCACGATGTGCCACGGCTCAGGGCTGCGGTGGAGGCGCTGTTGAAGAAGCTGGAGGAACACGACTATGGCGACCATTAGAGTTACACCTAACCCGCGGGTTCTGGCCTGGGCGGTTGAGCGCGCCCCAACCGAGCTACGGCATAAGTTTCCGCGGCTTGATAAGTGGCTTTCTGGTGTCGAAAAACCCACTCTACGCCAGTTAGAAAACTTCGCAAAGGCTGCCTCTGTACTTTCCGAACCCCCTGAAGAGCGCCCCTAAGCTTGAAGGAACCATCTCCTCCCCCACCTACAGGGTATGACCTTTGCCTTGGCTGGGAGGCGCTTCGAGGAGTCGGTCCATCCTGAAGTGCTGGAGCATGGTGTGGAAGGAGGGGGTCTTGAGGGGATCTTCCTCGAAGTGGAAGAGGTGGGAGGGGCATTGGCAGTCAGAGGACCCGAAGCCAGGGACCTCCCGGGCCATCCCCCTTAAAGCCTCTGCAAGGAGGCACTCCATGTCCTCCCCTGTCCTCACGGGAAGGCAGGCGTGGAAGCGGGAGGCCTCCCTCAGGTAGTCGATGTGCCACCTTAGCCTCTTTCTCTTCCTTTTGTGCCTTTCCATCCTCTTCGAGAGGTTCTTCCTTGCCGATCCCACATAGAGGTAGTAGCCCTTCCTGAAGGGGATCTCCCCGAGGCCTCCCACGGTGACGGTCCTTTCTTCGGGAAGCTCAAGGATGAGCATGTAGGCCCCCCTGTCTGCAAGCTCCACCTTCTCCCACGGGATGGGGAGGGCCTTTATCTCCCCGGAAAGGGTGAGGTCTTCCCTCCAGCCAATGGAAAGGGGTATGATCTTGAGCCTCTCCCTTGCCCGGCAGAGGGCCTGTGCGAAGAGGGGATCTGTGTGGAACTCGGGCAGGAAGGCCTCCACCCCTGGAGACTGGACGAGGAAGAGGATGGCCCCTTCCATGCCCTCTGGGAGCTCTGAGAGCTCCTCCACATGCCTCCTGCCCC
>WFVQ01000023.1 GCA_015491585.1 Deltaproteobacteria bacterium | reverse complement strand
CTGATGGTCTGCGCCGACGGCTCGAACTCCTAGGCCAGCTCGGAGGGAGTGCGTCCAGCTCGAACCAGCTCTACCATCTGCTGACGAAATTCAGGTGGATACGGCGACCTTGTCCTCGGCATGATGAACATCTCCTACGCAAAGTGATAAGGTGTCCACCAAAGCGGGTCAACTCCGGCCGGCCTTTTTCATTTTTTGAACCTTTTTCTTGAATTTTCTTACCAAAATATAATATAAAAGGAATATTCCCATTTTGAAAAAGGCTTTTGACCAAGGTCAGGCGAGGGCGGCAAGATGGCATATTCAGGCATTGCCGATTATATCATAATTGGAATTTGAACATCCGCATGCTGGCCAGAAAAATCATGCTAAAGAGCTAGCCAGCAATACCTCTATCAGAGCTCAATATGCTTATTCTGTCTTCCTAGCCCACCCTGGTGATTTCCTTTAGGCGTTATTGATTGATTCACTGCGACTGGAATTTACCCCTCTTTTGTATATCTCCCTCGAGACAAGGAAATGAGAGGAGTGAAAATCATGCACCGAGAAACAAAACATAAGATCGCGTCAGTTCTGACAGCCCTTTTTGCCTTTTTTTTTCTTGTCCCATTTGTCATTGCCAAAGACGGGGGGAAGAAAACAGTGCAATCGATGGGCTTTTGCGTAGCCAATGGCAAAGTGTTTTCTGCAGCCAAGTCCGGCTGTCAGATGAGTCGGGGTATCTTTTTCAAGAACCGCAAAGAGGCCTTGGCGTGGCAGACTGCCCACACCAATGGATTCTGCTATATGGACGGCCGAGTCATGGCCATGAAAAAGCGTGAGTGCCTGAAAAAAAGGGAAAGTTCTTCACGGACAAAGGACGTGCCATGAACTGGGCAGAAAATCATAAAAGTGGGTTCTGCTGTCTTAGTGGAAGGGTTTTATCAATAGCCAAGGAAGAGTGTATAAGGAGAAAGGGTGCCTTTTCCCTGGTTCGCAGGAAGGCCCTTGACATCTGCGATCCCCTGGGCTGGTGTCTGACCGGTAATGCTGTAACTCACCTTAGGAAATCCGTGTGTACTGGCAAGAAAGGGCGCTTTTTCAACAAAAAGGCTGAAGCGGACAAGGCGGACCGCTCGATCTTTGCTGGCATCGCAAAAAGGTCCAAAGATAAAGGGCATAAAAAAGTGCGGAAAGCGCAGGGCTTGTTTCCCCGGCTCTGGCGGGTGCGCGTCCCTACCTGACCGTTGAAAGGTTCTACATCAAGGACTTTGCCGTTTACATCGAGATCAAGAACAGGGGGAAAGGTAAGCTCTCTGTCAGGGACTATCACCGGGCTTCCGTGGTACTGAAATACGGCGGGACCCAAAAGAGCTGGTCGTTATCCAAGGTGGATAGGAGTGGGGCACTGAACCGGGGCGTGAGCCTCACCTTTGCCACGGGGGTGAAGCCCAAGCCTAACCAGACCATTCAAGCCTATTTCAAGAACGTCCCCGGGAAGGGGAAGACCCTGATCTACAGGGCGTCATTCAATAAACATGTGAAGACGGCCCGTGAACCTTACAAAACCCAAGCCGCCGTAACCCTAGGCCCTGGAAGGATGATGGCGCGCAAGGTGAGACCGGGAACCAAAAAACCGAGAATAGTACCCATGGAACTAACCAACAGGGGAATTCTCATCACCCAGCCCGCCGGAGGTGAAAAGTTCTACCAGGGGGAGACCATCCAGATACGCTACCGGATTACCCGCCCCGGCTTTACAGGTGAAAACATCACCTTTCACGTGTTCAACAGGGCAGGTTTGGATATGGGCAGCATTACGGTCCCCCTTGGCACCAATCCCGTCTCCCTGAGGCTCAGGGAGGGGCTTGCATCCGGGGCTGTCAGCGGGTTTGTCATCGTCGCTGAAGCTGGACACGCCCCTAATTCCATCTATGGGGAAAGCGTTGACTTTGAAATTCACCCCAACTCGGCCCAGATCGAGTTTTTTCAGCCTGACGCCGGGGACGTGGCGCATCGGGGCGGGCACCTGAACATCCTCTACCGGCTCAGCAGGCGGGTTTCTCCTGGTCCTGTCACCTTTGAACTCCACTCGCTGACAAGCAGCACTGTTTTCGCCTCCACCACCGTTAATTATGTCCCCTCCGCCCCGGATGCCGAACAAAGACCCGTCAGGACAACCCGGCGTGCCGAACTGTTTATCCCTCCCGATGCGCCCTATGGCGACGATTACTTCATCACCGCCACCCACGCGAAGGCCCTGGGAACCAGCGATACCTTTGCCATTGCACCTTTTGGCGAAGGGGGGCCGGACAATACGTCCACCTGGTCCATGTGGATCGTTTCACCTGTAAGGCCGGTTATCTGGCACCCCGGTGATGTGAAGACCATTGTTTTCCACATCTATGGCAATTGCACAACCGAACATCGATTTGTTCTGGAATTCATGAATGGCTCCACTGTTCTTTTTTCGCGCTACTTTGGGGATCTAAGGCGCTTTTGGGACGAATCGAGCCATAATTACTCCATACCTTTGCTGATTCCGGAAATCAATACCGGCCATGGTCCGTTTTACGGATCTGAGTGCTATATTAGAATCAGGGATTTGAAAAGCACGGTGGATACCCAGGGACCGATGGTTATCGCCTATACTCCGCATAGACCTTCTCTGAACTTTAGGATCATCGACACGACATCTTCAGATTCGGATCTCCACCACGGGTTACCCAGCCTGTCCTGGTTTAGTGCCATAGAACTTAACGTCAAGGTATATGGAGCAGCCCGAGGCCCCTTCGACATATATCTCGTCAAAGACGATGAACCCTCTGTCCGTTATCCCATTGCAAGCCATTACACATGCTCTGCATGTCCCTCTATCAGACCTGTTGAGTTCAGGGTTTCGAAAATTCTCATAGCTGGATATCAGCGGGCCAACTGGCATATCGAGGTCCACAGTGCGAGCGAACCGGATTTAGAGGTTACTGGGGATACGGGCAGCTTTACAATCAGTCCGCCTGAAATCTTTTTTTTCGCTCCTGAACCACACCATGTATATCGTCCTGGGGATCGGTCCGGTTGGGGATTCGCGGTGCGTTTTGCCCTTGATATTCCACCAGGTCGTGGTGTGCAGACCATAATTCAACTCCACAAGATCGATGGCCGGGGAGAGTTTGAACGGGATGCCGAGGCTGGTCAACACTTTCATCTAGGCCAAGAATGCAATCTTCTTGGCCGCCAAATGACCTGTTACCGGGCCACGATGGATCTGCCAGGGGTGCCGGCAGGGGTTTATGAACTTGTGATTCGACTGCAAGGAGAAACTGGGTTGACTTATACCAGTGAACCTTTCACCATCGAGCAGACATCCCAATGATGGTGAATACCGCTTCTACGTCCGGATGGGCCAGGAGAAAGGAGACATGGAGCATGAACCGTCCTTGACCGGTATCGATGATAGATTTTATTTTGTCATTCTCAGAGAAGCCGGGTGATTACCATGCGAAGAAGTGTTTTGAAATATAGGGAATTTTCCTATGGCATTTTTGGGGGGAATAACCCCAAAAATACGAAACCCGCAGGATTATAACCCGCGGGTTTCATTGATGTTTTCATTGGCCCGCCCACAGGGACTCGAACCCCGAACCTACGGATTAGAAGTCCGTTGCTCTATCCTGTTGAGCTATGGGCGGATCGAGGCAGTAAGATAATCTCCATTATGGTCCAGGGCAAGGGGCGCCCGCTGCTCACCGTATCTTGAATCTTTTCTGCATCTCCCTGTCTATTGCCCTCCGCTTCAGCGTCTCTCTCTTGTCGTAGAGTTTTTTGCCCCGGGCAAGTCCTAGCTCCACCTTGGCCTTTCCATCTCTGAAATAGATCTTCAGGGGGATGAGCGTCAGGCCCCGTTCCTGGGTCCTGCCCATCAGTTTTCTTATCTCGCGTTTGTGAAGGAGGAGCTTCCTTGGCCGCAACGGGTCCAGGGCTCCGATGTTGGTGGCGTTTGGATAGGGCGAGATGTGAACGTTGTGGAGCCACGCCTCGCCATGTTGGAATATGACGTAGCCGTCGCTCAAGTTCGCCCTTCCGTCCCGGAGCGATTTGACCTCCGGGCCCAGCAGCACCATCCCTGCCTCTATGGTGTCGAGGATTTCGTATTCGTGCCGCGCCTTGCGGTTCTGACATACTATCTTGATGGAATCTTTCTTCATCTATGCTCCCTGCTGTTACCAGTCACGCGGCTTCGCAAGCACGGCCCTGACCTTGAGGTCGAAGAGCCGGTTGGATGGCATGGGGGCGATGACGGCGGCGGTATCTGCGCCCCTTCCAGTGCCGGCCACGGCGATCACGTCGCCAGTGGAGATCAGACCTGCATCCGCGGCCATTAGGACGATCTCCACACACACCTTGATGCCCTGGCCGAAGATCCTCAGCGTATTCGCGATCAGATCCTGCTGGGAGTACCCTTGCCTCTCCCTGATGGCGGTCCCTATGTTCCTGAAGGGCATTGTGCCGGTGAAGACCTTGGCCCCCAGCTCCTCTATGGCCCTCCTGGTTCCCTCTTCCATCTCCAGGGTCCCAGGCTCCTTGAATCCGACGTTGTGGGTGACAACCGTCACCTTGACCCCCTTTGGGCAGAGACGGCGGGCAGCCACCAGTCCTGTGTCGCCATAGGTCGAGGCAACGACCACTTCGGCTATCCCATGCTCCTCAGCCGCTTTCTCCACCACATCGAGCAGTATCTCCGTATTCTTGTATCCTGGTTTGTCGAAGAGAATCATATCAGCCTCCATATTCCATGAAGACACAGGGCCGTCCCACGGCGTGGTTCAGGTCGGCCACCAGGTCTCCCTCCACGCTGACCCTGTATTCTTCTGGCAGCTCCATGATCACTGCCCCGAGCCCGGGCCTGGCGATCTCGAGCTTTACCGGCACCTCCCCGGTGTTCCCCAGCAGTACGTCCCGTATTCGTTCCATCACCAGGGGCGGCACGCTTCCATCCTCCAGCTTCAGGACTATGGAGGTGGCCTTTTGGGCCGCGGCCGCCTCCAGTGTCATGACCTCTTCCGCGAGGATCTTGTGCATGGAGTTCTCCTCGTCCCTCTTGTATGTCCCTTTCACCCACAGAGGCTGCTCCGACAGTATGGTCTCCCTGCTCCGCCTGTACGTCTCTGGAAAGCATACCACCTCGACAGAGCCCGAGTGGTCTTCGAGGACCACGAAGGCCATCCTGTCCCCCTTCTTGGTGGTTATCTCCTTCATGCTCCTTACAACGCCGGCCAGGCCTACGCTGGCCCCGTCGTGGAGCCCAGAGAGGGTGGCGGTGGTAGCGCCCCCCAGCCGCTTCACCTGATCCCTGTATGGATCGAGGGGGTGGCCGCTGATATAGAATCCTATGGCCTCTTTCTCGTGGGCGAGCTTCTCCTGCTGGCTCCAGGGCGGGACGTCCGGCAGGGAGAGGGAGGCGGTCGTGCCCTCGGCGCCTCCGTCCAGGGAGAAGAGGCTCAACTGGCCGCTCTCCTTCTCCCGCTTGACGGCCTGGGAGTAGTCTATTGCCCGGTCGATCCCTTCGAACAGCTTGGCCCTGTTGGGCTCCAGGGAGTCGAACGCGCCGCATTTGACAAGGCTCTCGAGGACGCGCTTGTTCACCTTCCTGGTGTCCACCCTGGCGCAGAAGTCCTGAAAGGAGTCGAAGGGGCCGTTCTCCTCCCTCTCCTTGACTATGGCCTCTATGGCCCCGAGCCCGATGTTCTTGACCGCGGCCAGTCCGAAACGGATATCCTTCTTTTGTTCTATGGTGAAGTCCTCGCGGCTGCGGTTGATATCCGGTGGAAGCACCGTTATTCCCCGTTCCCGGCAGTCGCTTATGAACTTCAGTACGCCGTCGGTGTTTCCGAGTTCGTTGGAGAGGAGTGAGGCCATGAACGGAACGAGATAGTGGGCCTTGAGCCAAGCGGTCTGGTAGGCGATGAGGGCGTATGCCGCGGAGTGGCTCTTGTTGAAGCCATACCCGGCGAATTTGGCCATGAGCTCGAATATCTCCTTGGCCTTGTCTTCCGGTATGTTCTTGGCCCTGGCCCCCTCCATGAAGCGCTCACGCTGGGCGTCCATCACCTCTTTCTTCTTCTTGCCCATTGCCCGGCGTAGCAGGTCGCCCTCTCCGAGGCTGTAGCCCGCCAGGGTTTGGGCGATCTGCATCACCTGCTCCTGGTACACGATGACCCCATAGGTCTCCTTGAGAATGGGTTCGAGCTGGGGAAGCAGGTAATGCACTTCGATCTCGCCGTGCTTGGCCTTGACGAACTGGTCCACCATGCCGCTATCCAGTGGGCCGGGACGGTAGAGCGCGACTAGCGCTATCATGTCGGTGAAGCTGTTGGGCCGCATCCTCCTGATGAGGTCCTTCATGCCCGAGCTCTCGAGCTGGAACACGCCGGTGGTGTCGCCCCTGCATAGGAGTTCGAAGGTGGCCGGGTCGTCGAGGGGGATTTTCGATATGTCCACCTTGTCTCCGTAGTGCTCCTCTATCAGCTTGAGGGCAGTGTCTATTACGGTCAGGGTCTTCAGGCCCAGGAAATCGAACTTGATGAGGCCGATCTTCTCAACGCACACCATGTCGAACTGCGTGGTGGTCTCGTCCCTCTTCCCCTTGGTGAGCGGCAGATACTCCACCATAGGCCGGTCGGAGATGACTACCCCGGCGGCGTGGGTCGATGCGTGCCTTGGCAGCCCCTCCAGCACCTTCGCCACCTGGATGAGCTGTTTCACCTTGGGGTCCTTCTCCATCATCTCCTTGAGCTTTGGCTCCTGCTCCAGGGCCTTGTCCAGGGTGACCTTGGGGCCTTCGGGGACCAGCTTCGCGATCTTGTCCACTTCAGGAAAGGGCATGCCCAGGGCCCTGCCCACGTCGCGCACCACTGCCCGGGCCTTCATCTGGCCGAAGGTTATGATCTGGGCCACGTAGTTCTCTCCGCCGTACTTCTCGGATACGTAGCGGATCACCTCGTCCCTGCGGTTCATGCAGAAGTCCACGTCGATGTCCGGAAGCGACTCCCGCTCGACGTTGAGGAAACGTTCGAAGAAGAGGCCGTACTTCACCGGATCGATGTCGGTGATGCGCATGGAGTAGGCCACGAGGGAGCCGGCGGCCGACCCCCTTCCAGGACCCACCGGTATCCCCTGCTTCTTGGCGTAGTTGATGAAGTCCGAAACTATGAGGAAGTAGGAGGCGAATCCCTTCTCGATTATCACCTCCATCTCCTCTTCGAGCCGCTCCTGGTAGCGTTTCAGCTCCTCTCCCTCCAGGCCCAGCTCCTCGGCCCTGCGCGCGAAGCCCTCCCGGGCCTTCTCCTGGAACAGCGATTCGTAGCTCTGCCCCTCCTCGAGCGGATAGACCGGGAAGTGGTGGGTGCCGATGGGGATCTCCACATTGCACCGCTTGGCGATCTCCACGGTGTTGGCCACGGCCTCCGGCCACTTGGAGAAGCGCTCCGCGATCTCATCCGGGGGCGCAAAATAGAGGCTGTCGCAGGTGAATCTCATGCGGTCGGAGTCGTTGACGGTCTTGCCCGTCTGTATGCACAGGAGCAGATCGTGGGCCTCGGCGTCCTGGGAGGAGAGATAGTGGCAGTCGCAGGTGGCCACCAGCGGCAGGCCGAGCTCCTGGGCCAGGTCTGCGAGCCCCTGGTTGACCACCTCCTGGTCCGGGATACCGTTCTCCTGGATCTCGAGGTAGAAGCGGCCGTCGAAGATGGACGCATAGGTCTCGGCCAGCTCCTTCGCCTTCTTTCGGTCGCCCTGGGTGATGGAGTGTGGCACCTGGCCGTGGAGGCAGGCAGACAGAGCGATGAGGCCGCGGTTGTACTCGCGCAGGAGCTCCATGTCCACCCTGGGCTTGTAGTGCTTGCCCTCGAAGTGGGCAAGGGTGACCAGCTTCAGCAGGTTGCGGTAACCCTCGAGGTCTTGGGCCAGCAGGACCAGATGGTAGGCGGCCTCGCGCTGGCTCCTGGCGCTCTTGTCCTTCCTGTGGGTGGGTGCGACATAGACCTCGCATCCGATTATGGGCTTGATATCGTGCTTCCTGGCCTGTTCGTAGAAGTTGAGGACTACGTACATGGCGCCGTGGTCGGTTACGGCCACGGCCTGATAGCCGAACTCCTTGGCCTTTGGAAAGAGGTCCTTCAGCCTTATCGCCCCGTCCAGGAGGCTGTATTCGGTGTGGAGGTGGAGGTGTACGAACTCCATGACAGCGCCGGGATCACTCCCACTCGATGGTGGCCGGAGGCTTTGAGCTGATGTCGTAGCAGACGCGGTTCACGCCCCTGACCTCGTTTATGATGCGGTTGGATATCCTGCCCAGCAGGTCGTAGGGGAGGTTGGTCCAGTCGGCTGTCATGGCGTCCACGCTGTCCACGCACCTGAAGGCCACCACGTGGTCGTAGGTGCGTTCGTCACCCATGACCCCGACGGTCCTGATGGGCAGCAGTACCGCAAAGGATTGCCACACCTTCCTGTACCATCCTGAGGCCTTCATCTCCTCGAGGACTATGGCGTCGGCCTCCCGCAGTATGGCCAGCCGTTCCGGGGTCACCTCGCCAAGAACCCTGATCGCCAGGCCAGGGCCTGGGAAGGGATGGCGCCAGATGAGGTCCTCGGGCATCCCCAGTTCTTCGCCCACCTCGCGCACCTCGTCCTTGAACAGCTCCCTGAGCGGCTCTATCAGCTCCAGCTTCATGACCTCGGGCAGGCCGCCCACGTTGTGGTGGCTCTTGATAGTGGCAGAGGGCCCCTTGAAACTGACGCTTTCGATGACGTCGGGATAGAGCGTACCCTGGGCCAGGTACTTCACCTCGCCGATCTTTCCCGCCTCTTCTTCAAAGATCTGTATGAACTCGTTGCCTATGATCTTTCTCTTCTTCTCAGGGTCTTCCACTCCCTTGAGTTTGGAGAGGAATCGTTCGCTGGCATCGACGTAGTGGACGTTAAGATCGAGCTCCTTGAGGAAGGAGAGTACGGTCTCTGCCTCGTTCTTTCTAAGCAGGCCGTTGTTTACGAATATGCACGTCAGTTGCTTCCCTATCGCCCTGTTGATGAGCAGGGCGGTCACTGTGGAATCCACCCCGCCGGAGAGGGCGCATATCACTCGGTCTCTGCCTACCCGTTCCTTTATCTCCCTGGTCACGGTCTCCACGAAGGAGTGCATGTCCCAGGAGGAGGTGCAGCCACATATCCTGAAGACGAAGTTGGAGAGGATGTCGTTTCCGATCTCGGTGTGGACCACCTCTGGATGGAACTGGACCCCGTAGATGGGGCGCTCCTCGTGGCGCATGGCCGCCACCGGACACGTGGGGCTCTCGGCGGTTGCCTTGAAACCCGGCGGGAGCTCCTCGATCCTGTCACCGTGGCTCATCCAGACCTGGTGGGTGGCAGGGACCGGCGCCAAACCGTGGAATATGTGATCGTCTTCCAGGATGGATAGCCTGGCGTGGCCATATTCCCTGTGGTCGCTGCGTTCCACCCTTCCGCCCATGAGATGCGTAGTGAGCTGCATCCCGTAGCATATCCCAAGCACCGGGACTCCCAGTTCGAAGACGGCAGGTCCCACCCTGGGAGCACCCTCGTCGTAGACGCTGCTCGGGCCGCCTGACAGGATTATGCCCTTGGGAGACATGGCCTTTATCTCCTCCACAGGCACGTTGAAGGGGTGGATTTCGCTATAGACGTGGAGCTCCCTCACCCTGCGCGCGATCAGTTGCGTGGTCTGGGAGCCGAAGTCGAGTATTACGATCTTTTCAGGAGATGACACCTCGTCCTCCTCCGTGTTTATAGTCCGAGTTCTGCAAGGAGATCGTCCACCGATCCCTGATCTACCCCTTCCTGGGGGCCTTTCAGGAGGTCAACCGCCTTTTTGGCCTCCTCTTCGATATCCAGCTCGTCGCGCCCCTCCTTCTTGGCCTTGATCTTTATACCCGTGGCCACGAGTATTTCGAGGATGCGCTCTTCGATCTCGTGAAGGGCGGTGATGACCTTCTTGACCCGTTGGCCGGTGATGTCCTGGAAGGAGCAGGCGGTTATTATGTCGAGACAGTCGCTGTTGGACTGTGAGAGCAGTGCCATTAGCCTCTGTTTTGCCTCTCCGTCGGGCAGGGAAGAGGCCACCGCCTCCATCTCGGCCAGCTTCTGCTGGAAGCCCTCGGTTATGTCCATGATCTGTTCAGTGGCCTGTTCGGTGGCCTTCAAGATGGCATCGAGCTGGTCAGAGGCCTCCTGGAAGACCATGTTGGCCGATTCCGGGTCTATTCCCTCGCCCCCCACTGCTTCCCTGAGCTGGGAGAGCTTCCTGTAGATTTCGTCCAGCCCCTTCTTGAGTTCGAGGGTCATGTCCTTATAGAAGTGACCCTCCAGGATCCGCTGGAGGTACTGATCCATCTTTTCCTGGAATATCCTCGCAAGGGCCGAGTCTATGGAGGACTCAACCACCTCTCTCAATCTTTCTTCGTCCATTGCTTTCCTCCTGGCGGAAATGGGGGCTGAGCCCCGGCGCCTTCCTACGACGCGGGAAAAGGATACAGGCCCACGGGCCTGTTATCAACTTTCTTCCCACTTCTGGCGCTCTTTCAGGAATCCCACCAGGATCACCGCCAGCGCTCCGGTGGCTATCCCCATCAGGCCCATCACTACCCCGGAGCAGAGTCCGATTCCGCCCGGGCGCTTCTGCGAGGAGTCGCTTTGGCCGGCCATGTCGCGGTGGCAATGGGGGCAGACCGATGCGAGTTTGTGCACCTTCTCGTAGCAGAATGGACATCTCCTGGCCATGGATCACCTCCTGGTAGGTGGTTTTCCTGCCTCCTGTTCAGGCATGGCAGAGAGGCAGGATACCTCCATAATACAGGTATTGCCCGTCGTATGAAATGGAGACAGGATAGATTTCCACGCCTGCCAGGCGTGCCTCGTGGAATCTCTGGGAGAAGAGTGGGTCCATTGGGGTGTTGGGGGCGAAGCAAGCCGCCCCTGGGCAGAATATGAACACGATGACGGCTGCTCGTATCCCACCCTTCCTCACCGCGGTTAGCTCCTCGAGATGGCGGGCTCCCCTCTTGGTCGGCGCATCCGGGAAGAGGGCGCGGCCGTCGCGGCACAGGGTGCAGCCCTTGACCTCCAGCGCCATCAAAGCGCCGTTTCGGAGACGGACTTCGAAATCCAGGCGGCTCCAGCCATAGGTGACCTCCGGCCTTATATCCAGGGCTGGTCCTACCGGCGATCTCTCTTCGCAGGAGAGCAGGCGTGTTGCGAGGGCCCTGTGGCTTCCGGAATGGACCAGCACCCAGGCGCCGTGTCCGCGCGCGGCCAGCAGGTCGTATCCTGTCTTGCGCTTGGGATTGCCGGCCCTCCGAAGCAGCAGCCGGTTTCCGGGCCAGAGGAGCTCTTTCAGCCTGCCGGGATCGTGGACGTGGGCCAGGGCCTTTTGCCCCCCGATCTCCACCTCGGCGAGGAAGCGGTTGCGCCTAACTACGAGCCTGCCCTCCAGGTCTGCGGGAAGATGGAGGAGTGAGGAGGAGGCGGATTGGGTCACGGCAGCCTCAGCCTCAGCCGTTCCGCGCCCGCCTCCTGGAAACGGCGGACCTTGCCTCCGGTCTCGGCGTCTGATGGTCGGACATATATTGGCGAGAGAGAGGCGATGTCGTGACGCACTCCAGACGAGAGCAGGCCCTCGGCCAGCAGGGCCACCAGGGCCGGCTTAGGAAACCAGGTATGCCTCGGTGCCACTGAGTGGCCGGGCGCGAAGAGGGCGGTGATCTCGGCGCCGTATTTGTCAAGGCCGTCTCCCATGAGCACTGCCCCAGAAGCCGTGGTGTCCAGGCTTGAGGGCAGTTCGCTTGGGCTCAGTGAGAGATAGGGAGAGATCCGTTCCAGCTCGTTTCCCTCAAGGAAATACTGTGCCGTATAGACCTGCCCCTTCCTGGCGTCCACGAGGGGAAAGGCGGTAATAGGTGAAGGAGACGGCAGGAGCGCGGCCGCGAGGGCATCGAGGCTCGATATCCCAACCAGCTCTGCGCCGGTGGCAAAGGCGAGCCCCTTGGCTGTGGAAACTCCTATCCTCAGCCCGGTGAAGCTGCCCGGTCCCAGGCCCACGGCCACGGCCTCTATCTCATTCAGTTTTACTCCGGCATGTTCCAGCAGCCAGTGGATCGAGGGAAGCAACTGTTTGGAGTAGGTTCTCTGGACGGCCAGCGTTATCTCGCCAACTATCTCCCCCTGGTCGGCCAGCGCCGCCCCCCCGCCCCGGCAGCTCGTCTCTATGGCCAGGATCATTGTTCAGGGAGTCTGGCCAGGATTGGGGATGAATCCCAGCAGCCTGGCGAAGTCGTTATAGAACACCAGCAGCATGAGGGCCCCGAGGATGGCGATTCCCACCTGCTGCGCAAACTCCATCTGCCTCCTGGAGAGGGGCCTGCCCAAGGCCGCCTCGATGGCGAAGAAGAAGAGGTGCCCGCCGTCCAGGATAGGGATGGGGAAGAGGTTGATGAGCCCGAGATTCACGCTGAGCAGTGCCATGAAGTAGAGCAGGTTGATCACGCCCTCGTTGGCCTGTTGGCCCGCAAGCTGGGCGATCATTATGGGGCCTCCTAAGCTCGACAGCGGCACCACGCGCTGGATTATCTTGACGAAACCCTTTGCGGTGAGGTCGATCAGCGTCCATGTCTTCTGGGAGGCGAGGATCAGGGCTTTCACCGGGTCCACCCGCTCTATCCGCAGCTTGCCGGCAGCCGTGACCCCGATCATGGGGACCTTGACCTCTTCTCCGAAGAGGTTTTTCATGGTCCGTATGGTTGGGGTGACCTCTAACGCCATCCGTTCCTCTTCTCTGGATACTATCAGCCGGATGGGGCCTTCGGCCCCTTTTTCCCTGATGAGGCGGGCTATGTCGTCCCACGAATCCACCCGCCTGCCGTTGATCTCGACGATCTCGTCTCCTGGCGCCATGCCCGCCTTTGCGGCAGGGGAGTCGGTCTGCACCTCGCCGACTACAGGCAGCAGGACCGGGTTCCCGTTGGCGAGGAGTATGCCTGCAAGTATGAACCACGCAAGGAGCAGATTCGAAATCGGTCCAGCAGCCACGATGGCGGCCCTGACCCCGACGGGCTTGTGGGAGAAGGAGCGATGCTCCTCGCCTTCTGGAACATTCTCGCCCGGCTGCTCCCCGAGCATCTTTACGAATCCGCCCAGGGGAACGGCCGACAGGCAGTAGTCCGTATCGCCCCGCTTGAATCCAGCGACCCTTGGACCGAAGCCCAGGGAGAACTTCAGAACCTTGACTCCGAAGAGCCGCGCTACCAGGAAATGGCCAAATTCGTGTACTAATATCAGTCCGCTGAGGACTACTACGAATGCTATGAGGGTGGTCATGGGCTAGTGCTCCGGACAGTTGCGATAGGCGCCTGTCCCCGCTGGGACCGGCTGGGATTTGAGTGTTCAGAGACCAATATAGGCGTGGGCCTTCAGCCGCGCAAGGGCGTCGGTCCTCAAAACGTCGTCGAGGGAGTTGAGAGGTTCGGGCGCCATCTCGTCCAGGACAGCGGCGATGACCTCTGGTATCCTGAAAAATTTCAGCCTGCCTGCCATGAACGCCTCGACGGCCACTTCGTTGGCCGCGTTGAGGGCGCAGGGAAGCGATCCTCCAGCAGTGCCGGCCCTGTAAGCCAGCCTCAGACAGGGGAACCGCTCCAGGTCGGGCTCCTGGAAGGTGAGGCCTGGCAGAGATGTGAAGTCGAGCCCTGGCAGGCCGAGATCGATCCTTTCAGGCCAGGAGAGGGCGTAGAGGATGGGGCCACGCATGTCCGGGACGCCCATCTGTGCAATCACCGATCCATCCACGCACTCCACCATGGAGTGGATTATGCTCTGAGGATGTATAACCACCGATATTCGGTGGTACGGGAGGCGGAACAGCCATCTCGCCTCTATCACCTCCAGGCCCTTGTTCATCATGGTGGCGGAATCTATCGAGATCTTCGCCCCCATCTCCCAGTTGGGATGGCTCACCGCCTCCTCCACCGTGATTTCCCCCAGCGAGGCCGCGTCTCGGTTGAGGAAAGGCCCCCCCGAGGCAGTGAGGACGATGCGTTTGACATGCTCCATCCCAACCCCTTGGAGGCACTGGAATATGGCGCTGTGTTCGCTGTCAACCGGGATAAGCTTGACGCCCTTCTCGTCGGCGAGCCTGGTGACCACCGGGCCGGCGGCGACCAAGGTCTCCTTGTTGGCCAGGGCGATGTCCTTGCCTGCTTCTATGGCGGCCATAGTAGGCACGAGTCCAATGGCGCCGACCATCGCGGATACGACCATCTGCGCCTCTGGATGGGTGGCCACTGCCTTGCAGCCCTCCTTGCCGTGAACCACCTCTATCCCCGGGCCCGCGGCAGCGGCGACCTCTCTGGCGAGTCCTTCGTCTGCCACCGAGACGAGTCCAGGCCTGAACTCTTCGATCTGCTCCATGAGGAGGGGGATGTTCCGTCCGGCGGCCAGGGCCACCACCTTGAACCTTCCCCCCGATCTCCTTACCACGTCCAGGGTGCTGGTGCCTATAGAGCCTGTGGAGCCCAGGACCGCGATCTTCTTCTCCATTTGTCGCCCCTCACAACTTGAACCAGTCCACTATCCAGTAGAGGAGGGGGCCGGCAAAGAGATAGCCGTCTATCCTGTCGAGGATTCCTCCGTGGCCTGGCAGTATGGTGCTGGAGTCCTTGACCCCGAACCCCCTTTTGAGCAACGATTCGGCGAGGTCTCCCACCTGGGCCACGGCCCCGACTGCAAGCGCCATGAACGCCATGAACGCCGGATTGCGGCCGGGCATCAAAAGCAGTGAGACCGCCGCTCCTGCGGCAGCGCTGGCAACGAGCCCGCCCACAGTCCCTTCCACGGTCTTGCCGCTGCTCAGGGCCGGATGGAGTTTGTGCCTGCCCAGGATTGTGCCTGTGTAGTAGGCGCCGGAGTCTCCGGCAGCCACCGCTGCCACGAGGAAGCAGGTCCACTCCAGCCCCTGGGGCAGGGCCCGCAGGAGTACGGCAAAGAAACCGCCGAGACCGAGATAGGCAGTGCCATGACACGTCAAGATCCAAGGCCCTGCCTCTGTGCCCTTGCCGGGATACCTGAGGATGGCGTCCAGGGCCGAGAGCGAGGTGACCAGGAAGAGGGATGCAGTGGCAGCCTTATAGGGATGAGGGCACATGGACGACAGTGCCACCAACGCCGCGCCGCATACCAGCAGCAGGCGCGTGGTCCAGGAGGCGGGAAGGCCCAGCCTGGCCAGCTCCCAAGCGCCGCCCGCTGCTGCGAGCATGGTCAGTGCCGCAAAGCCCCGCACCCCTCCGTAGAATAGGGCGGCTACAATAACGGCTGCGAGAATTGCGGATGTTACTACCCTTTTCACGTCATGCCCTGGAAGACCACAAGAAAATTTGTCTGGCAACATACTGGCTAAACCGGAGATTGGCAAATATGATGATGGACTCGCCATCATTCCGACGCAGTGGAGGCATAGTGGAGAAACGAGGCTGGCTGAGGCGCGTCGTCGCCGCCACACCCCTTTCAATGCCGGGTTTCCCGGTGCTCCTGATGGGGCAGGCCGTGGCGCTCCAGGGTACCTGGATCCAGGGGACGGCGCAGAGGTGGTTCATGTTGGAGCTCACCGGCTCGCCCTGGATGGTGGGCGTGCTTGGGGCGGTCGGCGGTATTCCAATACTGCTGTTCGCCTTTGCCGGGGGCTGGCTGGCAGACCGCCTGCCCAGGATCTCCGTCCTGGTGGCATGCCAGTTTTTGATAGCCCTTCAGGGATTGCTGCTGGGCCTGTTGGTGCAGTGGGGAAACGCCCTTCCATCCCATCTCCTGGCCTTCGGATTCGTGCTGGGGTGCGCTATGGCCGCAGAGGTCCCGGCAAGGCAGGCCCTGGTCTTCGATTTAGTGGGAAGGAGGTTCATCACAAACGCCCTGGGGCTCCATTCCACGGCCTTCAACATGGCAAGGTTCGCCGGCCCGGCCTTTGCGGGCTGGCTCATGGCCGCCGGCCTGCTGGAGTGGTGTTTCTATCTCCGGGCGATCACCGCGCTGTTTGTCATCTCCTGCCTCTTGTACATAAGGTTCAGGGTCGGCTCAGCCCAAGGGGAGAGGAGAGCCCCTCCATCCCTGATAGCGGCCCTGAGGGGCTCTTTCTCGTGTGTGGTTTCCAATCCCGCGCTCCTCTGGGTGATGGGGATAATCCTCGCCTTCGGCGTGCTGTTGCTTCCATACTCCATCTTGCTTCCTTCCCTGGGCAAGGACGTCCTGGGCCTCGGACCAGAGGAGTACGGTTATCTCTGTTCCAGCAATGGGCTGGGGGCGCTGGCCGGCGCCGTTTCCGTGGCCGCGTTGGGGCAAAAGGGCAGGAGGATCGACTGGTGGAAGGCCGGCACCATCCTGTTTCCGCTGTCACTCGTGGCCACTGGCCTCTCGACAGGGTATCATCAGGCTATGGCATGTCTGTTTCTCTCAGGGGCGGTGATGGTGATAACCTCGACCAGCGCCCTCAGCCTCATACAGCTCGAGGCCCCTGATGGCCTGAGGGGGCAGCTAATGGGGTTGTTCACCACCAGCTTCATGGGGCTCTTTCCCCTGGGAAGCTTGCTCCAGGGATGGCTGGCAGAACAGGCCGGTGTCAGGGAATCCATGATACTATGCGCCGCTTCGGCGTTTTTCCTGTCCGTTGCGGCGTGGATGAGGTTCAGACAGGTGCAGCAATAGGGGGAAAGATGGCAAACCGTTTGAGAGGGGAGAAGAGTCCCTATCTACGTCAGCACGCCCAGGATCCGGTGGACTGGTATCCGTGGGGGGACGAGCCCTTCGCCAGGGCCCAGGCCGAGGGAAAGCCCGTGTTCGTCTCTATCGGCTACTCTACGTGTCACTGGTGTCACGTTATGGCAGAGGAGTCGTTTCGAGACCAGGAGACCGCCGCCTACCTGAACAGCCACTTCGTGTCTGTCAAGGTGGACCGTGAGGAGCGGCCAGACGTGGACATGCTATATATGAACCTCTGCCAGGCCCTTACAGGCAGGGGGGGATGGCCGCTGTCCGTATTCGTAACTCCGGACCGCAGGCCCTTTTTCGCTGGATCGTACTTCCCGAAGGTGCCCAGGGGAGGGCTTCCCGCGTTCATAAATATCCTAAGGGAGATAAAGCAGAGGTGGGAGGCCCAGAGGGAGAGGCTGGAATCCGCCTCCAGGGAGGTGCTATCCCTGGGAGTGGAGGACGAAGCCGCAGACGGGGGCGATGTCCCTGTAGAGGCCCTGTCGGAAAGGGCGGTCAACGTCCTCGACCTGTTGTTCGATGCCGAGAACGGCGGGTTCGGTGAGGCCCCCAAGTTCCCCCCCTCGATCCAGTTGCTCTTTCTTGAGGGGAGGCTGGATCAGGGTAGAGGGGGAAGGCAGGTGGAGATGGTCACCAAGACCCTGGACGTCATGGCCAAGGGCGGCCTCTTCGATCAGATCGGTTTTGGATTCCATCGCTACTGTGTAGATGCGCGTTGGCGCATCCCCCACTTCGAGAAGATGCTTTACGATCAGGCGATGCTGATAATGGCCTATTCCAATGCCTACCGGCTCTTGGGCAGGGAGCGGTACAGGGACGTGGTGGTCAGGACACTCTCCTACGCACAGGACAGGTTGGGAGGGCCGGAAGGCTCGTTCTATGCAGGAGAGGATGCCGATTCAGAAGGGGAGGAGGGAAGGTTCTACCTCTGGAGCCGGTCCCAGCTCAGGGAGATATTCACCTCCGATGATGCGGAGCTGGCATCGGCCTATTTCGGCGTGGGGGAGCAGGGCAATTTCGAGGGGGAGTTCAGCGTTCCTGTGCAGGCGATGGAGCTGGAGTCCTTTGCGCAGATGGCCGGGATCGATACGGCCCGTGCCGCAGAGGAGGTGGAGCGGCTGAGGAGGCGGATGGCCCAGGTGCGGGAGAGGCGTGTGCGTCCTGCCCTGGACGACAAGGTTATCACGGCCTGGAACGCCCTGATGGCAGTGGCTTTGGTATCTGCCCACAGGGCGCTCTCACCTGGAGGCCAAGAGGTGTTCCTCGCCCCTGCAGAGCGGTGTATGGAGTTTCTCTTGGACAACCTGGTGCGCGATGGCAGGCTCTTCCGCCGGTGGGCCTGCGGTGAGGCCGCCCATCCCGGCTTCCTCGATGACTACGCCGCGGTTACATGGGCCCTGCTCGAGTTGCATCAGGCGACCGGTGAAGGCAGGTGGCTGTCAGAGGCGCTCCCCTTGGCAAGGCGGATGGTGGACGAATTTTCAGGCGGTGATGCGGGACTGTATTATTCGCCATCATGGCTCTCAGACCTGCCGGTGAGACAGATGGAGCGGTTCGACGGCCCTGCGCCCTCAGGGGCCTCGATGGCAATCCTGGTCCTGGAGACGGTCTCGGATCTCACCGGTGAGGCGGAGTTCAGCGCCAAGGCCGTGCCGGCCATTCGTCGTGCGAAGGCGCTCTCGGCAGAGGCCCCTCTCTCCCAGCTCTTTGCCCTGTGGGCTATGGAGCGGATGGGCCGTGGGAGGTGATTCCGGCCACTCCGGTGAGCTTGCTATTTTCCATGCCCCTATTAATCTTTGGGCAAAACCGTTCAGGAGGTAGTTCTTATGCCAAGGGTACTGATAGTGGGATGCGGGTCCTATATGGAGAGTTCCTACGACTGTCCAGGAGACTGGAAGTGCCTTACCGCTGCTGTGGAAAAGAGGGCCAAGTTCGCAGAGCACGACGGCGACGTCCAGGTGGTTGGGCTGCTCAGGTGCAAGTGTCCTGGCAGGGCCCTGGTCAACAACGTGGCCGTGGCAAAGACGAGGAGCGACTTTGACGTCATCCACATCACCAACTGTATGGCCAAGGCGGTCCCTGCCTGCAAGAACCACGACATGGACGCCCTTCCAAAGATGCTCGAGGAGAAGACCGGCGCCAAGGTGGTGGTGGGGACCCACGACTTCTATTAATCCGGCAGGAAGCGGGAGGCAAAAGAAAAGGCCCTGGACGGGCCTTTTCTTTTGGGCTCGACGGCATCACTGGCCGGGGGGTTACTTTCCGCCATCCCCCTTTTTGGCTTCCGCCGCCGCCATCTGGACTATCTGGTATCTCACGTAGTCCAGGTTATCCGCATTGGGTTTTAGGGATATGTACTTGTTGAGTGCGTCCAGTGCCGCGTCGCTGTCTCCGCTGAACCGGGCTGTCCTGGCGTAGTCAAGGAGTGCCACGGCCTTGTATGGGTTCTCCTTCGCAGAGATCTCCTTGAAGAGAGTACCGGCATCCTTTACCGTCCCTTTCTCCTCCAGGAGATACGCCCTTCCCATCATTGCCGCGTACGTGAATACCGCCCCGCTGCCAAAGCGCTCCTCTGCCTTCTTGTAGTAGGCGATGGCTTTCTCAAAGTCTCCCTGGCGGTTGTAGAGCGAGCCCAGGAGGAGCAATGCCTGCCCTGCTGCGTCAGTAGAGCCGTAATCCTTTACGAGTTTTTCGAGCCCGCTGATCCTATCCTCTGCCTTTGCTGCATGGAGCGAGGTGCCCAGAGCCGTGGCGGCCTGGTTCTCGCGCATCTCCGAGTAGAGGTCGTAGCCGTATGCCAGGAGCACCACCATCACCGCAATGGAGATTCCAGCTATGATTTCCCTGGCCTTTTCCCTGCAAAAGCCGCGCACCGACTGGGGCAGTAGGCTGAGGATCTGGTCTGCCAGCTCCTGCAGCTCCTCTTGCCATGTCTGCTCCTCGAAGGTCTCCTGCTGCTGTTGGTTCATCTCTCCTCTCTCCTCTTGGTCATGGCTCGGCGTTCAAGGCAACTACTTGCCGCCGAAGAAGTCGTTCCATCTGAAGATCATCGGCTCCGCCTCTGGATCCAGCTCGTTGCCGTCCACGACCTCGCCGATGAACAGCACATGGTCGCCTGCCTCGCACTTGCTCACCACCGAGCACTCGAGATAGGCATACGCCGCCTTGAGCACCGGCGATCCCTTCAGCGCCGTCGAGTACTCGATGCCCTTGAATTTGTCGGTCTTCCTGCCGCTCTTGAAGCCGAAGTGCTTGGCCAGCTCGAAGGCATCCTTGGGCAGGGCGTTCACGCAGAATATCCCTGCCTCCTCGATCATCCCAAAGGTGTGCCTTGGCGGGGCTATGGCCACTGCCACCAGCGCAGGCTTGAAGGAGACCTGGCTCACCCACGCGGCGGTCATACCGTTGATCTCCTCTCCATTCCTGACCGTGACTACGAATACTCCCTGGGGCAGCGCCCTGCTGATGAGTTCCTGCACCGTTCCACCTCCTGGCGCAAATGTTTCCCCCCTTTATACCTGCGGCTTGCCAGGCAGTCAAATCTCGGCGGTCAATGACTGGAAGAAGGCCTGGGCAGCGAACTGGGTCTGTATCCGGCAGAACTTCCCCTGGACTCGCCGATGTGCTCACCCGTGACGGGGGATGCGAGGTGGTGGTGTTGGACCAGGGCCTTTCTCAGGCTTCCAGCTGCCAGTAATAGCCATATGAGCACCAGGGCCAGAACCCACAGCTTCCTGTGGAACACGGGCCGGGCGGGAGATAGATAGAAAAATAGGAAGAAGCCGGCCACGCTGAGGTTTGCGACG